>CALELC010000504.1 GCA_937904535.1 uncultured Planctomycetaceae bacterium | reverse complement strand
CAACAATAAGGCGATCGGAGCCCCATCGGCCGAGCGGCGCAGGCGTTCTACATCATCGACCGCCAGCACCGGACGCCCAAACTGCGTCGCCGGTACTCGGTCGAGTTCACGAATGTGGCCATGCCCGGCATACACCCAAAATCGCGATCCGTCGGCGTAGTTCGCCAACACCGTGTCGGTGAACTTGTCATTGCCCGGAAAGAACAAACTCTCGGGACCGGCGTGAGTCACGCGCGTACGAACAGCACCCGGCAGGTAGCCGGTGATGATCCCGCTGGTAATCGTTTCGATGGCGCCATCGATCAATGGCCCGAAACCGCCCATGCCAGCGACCAGATCCACCCGCGACCGCCAAATGCCGAAATCGCGGCTATCTTCGTAGGCGGCGATTCGTGCAAACAGCGCCGTCGCTTGTTCCAGCGTCTTGACCGGCAGACGTCCCACGGCGGCATTCACGACGCCATCGTCGTCGAAGTCGCCATACTGGTAATCGCCCGGCAGATAGGGGACCGCTTGCCAGGGCGCGGTGGCATCGGCCTGTTGATAGATCGTGGGGACGAAA
Source organism: uncultured Planctomycetaceae bacterium (assembly GCA_937904535.1). Classification (GTDB taxonomy): domain Bacteria; phylum Planctomycetota; class Planctomycetia; order Pirellulales; family Pirellulaceae; genus UBA6163. The sequence continues at coordinate 13,767 of CALELC010000504.1, read as the reverse complement.
AGCCGGGCATCGATGGCCCGACCGTCCGGCGACAGTTGTGTGTCCCCTACAAGCAGCACGTAACGCGTGCGTTCCAATGCGGCTGCTGCGGCGATTTTGCGTTTGGTCGCCGCGGCGGTCGGCTCCGGTGCGATCACACACACCGCCAAGCCCTCACCAGTTCTTCGACTGACCCAACTTTGCAGCGCCGGTTGCAGTCCGGGCGGGCAAACCGCAATCGCGTCAAACGGGCCGGAACCGGTAGATGCCAGCGTCTGTTCGCCAGCTCGTGCCGGTAAGGCTAACCAGCCGCCCGCCCAGCCGAGCACCAGCACAAGACAGAGCAGCGGCCGATAAATCGACCGCTGCGAACGGCACTGGCAGGCTTCCATCATTCCTCAATCGATCTTCACGCCGGTGGACTGAACTGACCGCGACAACGCAATCAGTTTAGCAGTCGCACCTCAACGGGGTTTAGATCGATTTCCAGGAGCGCTCAGCGGCGCTGGCGAGCACGGCGTCGCAAACCTTCTGCGTTTCCAAGGCATCGCGGAAGTTGGGACGCGCTTCCTCGCCGGTTTCCAGCGATTTCAGGAAGTCGGCGACTTGATGAATGAAGGTGTGCTCATAGCCGATCTGCAGGCCGGGAACCCACCAATTGCCCATGTACGGCTGGTCACCATCGCTGACATGGACACTTCGCCAACCGCGGACGACCGAGTCATCCGAGTGATCGAAGTATTGCAAACGGTGGAGGTCGTGCAGGTCCCAGCGGATCGAGGCGTGTTCGCCGTTGATTTCCAGCGTGTACAGCGCCTTGTGCCCGCGAGCGTAGCGAGTCGATTCGAACAACCCGAGCGAACCGTTTTCGAAGTGACAGAAGAACGAACAGGCGTCGTCGATCTTCACCGGTTCCTTCTTGCCTGTTTCGGCATGCGTCCGTTCCTTGACGAACGTCTCAGTAACGGCTGACACGTCTTTGATCCCGCCGTTGAGCCACAGCGCGGTGTCGATGCAGTGCGCCAGCAAGTCGCCGGTCACGCCGCTGCCAGCCGCTTCGGCATCCAACCGCCACGTCGCGGCGCCACCTTGCGGAACGTCCGCGTTGATCGTCCAGTCCTGCAGGAAGTTCGCACGGTAGTGGAAGATCTTGCCGAGCCGGCCTTCGTCGATCAGCTTCTTGGCCAACGTCACCGCGGGAACCCGGCGGTAGTTGTACCAGACCATGTTCTTGACGCCGGCCTGCTCGACCGCCGCACACATTTCTTCGCCTTCGGCAACGTTCATCGCCAGCGGCTTCTCGCACAGGATCATCTTGCCGGCCTTCGCGGCTTCGATGGCGATTTCCTTGTGGAGATTGTTGGGCGTGCAGATGTCGACCGCGTCGATATCGTCCCGCTTGAGCAACTCGCGCCAATCGGTTTCGATCGACTCGTAGCCCCAAGTTTTGGCAAACCCTTCAGCTTTTTCCTTGTTGCGAGCGCACAGCGCTTTGAGCACCGGGCGATATTCGCAGGGGAAGAAATGGCTGGCCTGAGCGTAGGCGTTGCTATGCGCCTTGCCCATGAAGCCATACCCGATCATGCCGATGTTGACGTTCTTCATGAAGCGATCCTGGACGGTAGACGGTAAGTGGGGAACGGGAGAGGGGTGAACGAGAGACGATTATTCCTGCCAACCGTGAGCGTCTTGGACCGAGAGCATCGCGGCCAGAATGCTGTTCCAGGTGTCGCTCTTGTGCATCACGGAATTGGGGAACATACAACCGTCCCAGCAGATGTGGCGGATGGTCTTGAGCACGTCGCCATGCTCATCACGCAGCCAGAACCCCGCATCAGTGGCGATGTCGAGCTTGCCGCCCGGAGCATCGGGCAGGCAGTGCCGGCCGGTCTTGTCGTGCGAACCGGTGCCGTGCACCGTGCCGTCGTTCTGAGCGACGTGGAAGTCGATCGTCCAGGGACGCAGCGCATGGGTCAGCTTCTTGAGCGCTTCCTGCTTCTTCGCCGTATCGCTCCAGTCGAAATCTTCGGGCAGCAGCGCATCTTCGGGCGAGTTGTAGCCCATCAGGTACAGCAGCGTGTGAGCCATGTCAGCCTGGAAACCAAGTCGCTCCGGACGCCCGACGCGTTCCAGCAAATCGACCATGTGCCGCCAAGAGTGCATCCCACCCCAGCAGATTTCGCCTTCGGCCGCCAACTGCTCGTTGTACTCCTCAGCGATGTCCGCGGCAGCCTTAAACGTGTCGGCGATTCGCGACTGATTCGCCTCGGGATCCTTGGCCCAGTCGGCTGGCCCCATGGCGCTGTCGATCCGGATCACGCCATAAGGCCGAATCGACAATTCGCGCAGCTTCCGGCCGATCTCGCAGGCTTTGCGGACCTGGGTCAGAAACAATTCGACTTCTTCCGGCCCCCCCGCGGCTGAACCGCCACCGGTCGGCGGCCAGACCGGCGCCACCACGCTGCCGATTACCAGCCCACGGCTGCGGACCCGTTCCGCCAAGCTTTCCAGCTCCGCATCGGTGGCGTCGATCGAGACGTGGGGGTCGAACAAGAACAAATCGACGCCGTCGAACTTACGTCCGTCGACTTCGGCCGCTGCCGTCAAGTCGAGCAGCGTGTCCAGTTCGATCGGCGGATCATTGTCCTCACCTCCCTTGCCAACCACACCGGGCCAGGCCGCGTTGTGGAGCTTGGGGAAGTTGTTGGGATGCAGCGTTTCGTTGGCGGTGGACATAGCGTTTCAAGCGTTGAAGGAAACGGAAGAGCCAGGAGTAGGTTGTAAGTTGTCGGTTGTTGGGTCAGAGCGGTTGATGGTTCCGTCGAGCGCGGCAGGTAGACAGGGATGAATTTCAGCTTGATCAGCCGATTGAGCTCAGCTCCCAATCTCCCCGTCTACCAACAACCAACAACCCTTAACTCAGTCAGCTTCCTGCCTTGGGCAGGTTGCTGTGGGTATCGGGTCCGAAGTACCGCAGGCCGACCAGCGGCTCGCTGCCGGTGTTCTCGATTTCCACTCCCGCGGTCGCCGCGGTGTGGCTGATGAACACTTCGTCGGTGGTGTTTTCACCAAAGCGAATCATCGCCGGGGTTTGCAGTTCCAGTGACCCGATGCGGCCGCGGCCTTGTACCGTGATCCACGAGCTGGCGCCGGGATCTTGCAGCACGCACTTGGCTCCTGGCTGCAGCGTCAACTCTTTGGCGCTGAACAATTGCTGGCCATCGACGGTGCCGTAAACGATCCACAGATCCTCGTAGCCGTCACCGCTCTTGGCTTCGTCACGGATCGGCTCGAGGTAGTTCGACTGTTTGAAGTGGGTGTCGACGTTCTTTTCCCAATCGAGCTGCCCGACGATGAAGTCCAGGTCCTGATGCTTGTCTTCCGGCATGTCTTTGACCAGCAGCGACCAAGGCACATAGCGGCCTTCGACGATCGACTGGTACATCCCAAACACGTCGCTGCCCCACTGTGGCTCGTAGGTGCAGAGCGAACCAGGAGCGTGCAACACGCCTGGCGGGATCAACCAACCGGTACCGCGTTTCAGCCGGTAAGCGCGGCTCAGGTCGAGGATGCCGTTGTCGCCCTCGTTCCAGTTTTCCAGACAGCGACGGACATCTTCCGGCTGAGTTCCGGGCTCCAGCCCCATGAACGTGTAGGCGAAATTGTTGTCGACGTTGTTGAGCTGGGGCGGGAAGTAGTAGCTCTCGGGCTTGCCTTCTTGGCCGACCAGGGCAGCGTCTTCGAAGCTCTGGTGCATGTGGTGCGGGATCGGCCCCATGTTGTCGAAGAACTTCGAGTACACCGGCCAGCGGTTGTACTTGTCGAAGATCGCTTTGCCGACCAGATCAGCACCGCGCTCGGCAACGGCGTCCTTGAGCAAGAACTTCTTGCCTTCGAACAAACAGAAGCTCAGTCCTTCGTGCCAGACGCGGCCTTCGTTGGCGGCTTCTGTCGTGCTGCCGAACCAACGCTCGTCGATCCCGCCGCGGTTGGCGCCGAAACGGTAGTAATCGCTCGGATGCAACTTGATGCGGCGTCCGGGGTGCAAGAACGACCGCGGAACCCAGGTGGGCGTGAGGCGGAGCAGTCCACCATTCGCGTCCATCGCCGAATCGAGGATCGAGGCAACGCTGTCACCCTTGATCAAACCTTCATCGAGCCGAACGCTAGCCATCAAAAACTCCGCAAACACAGAAAGGGGGAACGAACGACGGCACACGCCTGTCGTTAGGGGCGAGGGATGTTTTATTGTCTGCGGCGAAGGGTTACAAGAATACCATCAGCAGATCCATCCCCGTGTTCCCTCTCCAGCGCCGCCACGATGACCACCGCCCCTCCACTGCTCCGTCTGTACGATTCTTCCGCTGTCAGCCTGCGGTTGCTGGATGATTCCAGCGTCGCTGGCGAGTATCGCACCGAGCGGGGCAGCGTGCGGATTTCCCATGCGGTACTGACCAGTGGTAAGTCAGCAGGGCTCGAAGTTTGCCTGATCGATACCGGTGCGGCGACGACGGTGGTGCTGCCTGGGCGGGGCATGGGGATTTGGCAGATCACCACGCCCAGCACGCCGTACGGCTGGAAGTCACCGGTCGATGGCCCCGTTCACCCGGCGCTCGTGCCGCTGGCCGATCCCGATGGGCTCGGTTGGCTCGAAGGTTTTGATGAACTCGTGGTGCGCTGCGGGCTGGAAAGCAACGGCGCTCCTGATCGCACGGACGACGGCGTCCTGCGATACCCGCTACACGGCCGGATCGCGAACCTGCCGGCGCACAGCTTGAGCGTGAACGTCGACGTCGCCAGCGGCCGCGTCGAGTTGTGCGGCGAAATCGTCGAGTCGAAGCTGTTCTTCAAGCGCCTACGACTGCGCAGCCGCGCCGTGTTCACCGCCGGTGCGGCCGCCGTGGAAATCATCGACGAGGTGACCAACGAGCTTTCGACCCCGGCGACGGCGCAGTTGCTCTACCACATCAATCTTGGCTCGCCAGTACTGGCCGAGGGCGCAACGGTCATCGCACCGGTACGCACCCTCGCTCCTAAAGACACTCACGCGGCCGCCGAAATCGATCGCTGGAATAAAATCGGTCCGCCGCAATCCGGCTATGCCGAACGGGTCTACTTTGCCCAGTTGCACAGTGACGCCGAAGGGCAATCCGCGGCCCTGCTCCGCGGCGCCGATGGCGGGCGTGGCTTCGGAGTAACGATCGACACGCGCACGCTCCCGTACTTCATCCTCTGGAAAAACACGGCAGCCGAAGCCGACGGCTATGTGACCGGCTTGGAACCGGCAACGAATTTTCCCAATCCGCATTCCCAAGAAGCCCAGCAGGGACGCGTCGTTTCGCTCGCTCCGGGCCAGACCGTCACCTTCCGCCTCGGTTTGCATCCGCTGGACCAACCCGGGCAGGTCAGCGAGTTCGAGAGTCGTATCGCAGCGCTCGCTGGAAACCAACCGCCCGAGATCAGCTCGCAACCCAATCCAACTTGGAGCGGCAGCTAGGGGTTCGTCTGTCAGGGGCACCCATCAATCGGTCCGGAACTTGCCCAAAGTCCGCCTCGCCCGGTGCGCTGTTCCGCCTTCCAGTGGCCAACGATGCAGGGCACTTTGCGACGCTCCCTTGCAGCAACCTGAACGCCCGGCAGCTAACATGCAGCTAGCGGCCGTGCACCTATTCTGTTCGTGTTAATCGTGAGTCTGTCATGCATCGACTTGGACGCCAGCGACTGCCGTGGATTTTGGGAATGCTCCTCTGCTCAGCGATGCCGCTGGCCTACGCCGAGACGCCAACGGTCGCCGGCCTGACGCTGAAAGAGTGTGTAGCGTTGCTCGATGACGAGGATCGGACGGTCCGCTGCCGTGCGGTGCGGACGCTCGCCCGCTTTGAAGACGAGGCGAGCAAACCGCTCGCCGCTGCCCTCGATCATACCGACGCTGCCGTTCGCTATTTGGCCGCAGTCGAGCTCGGCCGGATCGGTGGCGATGGTTTGCAAAAGGCCACGGAGAAACTGGAACAGCTGCTCGGCGACGAGCAGTCCCAAGCGGTGCAAATGGCCGCGGCGTACGCGTTGTGTCGCAGCGGCAAACTCGACGAACCGCTCGATTTTCTGATTGCGCGACTGGATGCCGAAGAACGCGGCATGGCTTGCTCGGCCGCTGAATTGATCGGTGAGGTCGGTCCGGCCGCGGCACGTGCGGTGCCTGCCTTGGAACAGGCCCGAGACGCCGAGCGTCCAGGCGGAGGAAGCGTCTATCACGTCGACCGTGCGGCCGCTCACGCGCTGCGCAAAGTTCAGCCCGAATAATCAAGGACAAAAGCATGCACCACATTCCGCTGTGGGGTCTGAGCTTTGCGCTCGCAATCGGCTTCGCCCTCGTCGAACACCGATGTTTCGCTGACCAGCGTCCCAATATCCTTTGGATCAGTTGCGAAGATATTTCGCCCAACCTCGGCTGCTATGGCGACCCGCACGCGGTCACGCCCCAACTCGATGCCCTGGCAAATGAAGGAGTGCGATTCACACGCGCCTTCACGCCCGCAGGGGTGTGCGCCGTGGTTCGCAGCAGCGTGATCACCGGCATGTACGCCCCGGCGATTGGATCGCAAAACATGCGCAGCCGGATCATTCCGCCGGTCGATGTGAAGTGTTTTACCGAGTATCTCCGCGCTGCTGGGTATTTTTGTACCAACCGTGCAAAGACCGATTACCAGTTCGAGCCACCACCGAGCGCCTGGGACCGCCAAGGTGCCAACCATTCCGACTGGCGCGAGCGCCCTGATCCGAAACAACCGTTCTTCAGCGTTGTGAACCTCACGGTCACACACGAAAGCCAGATCCGGCACAGTGAAAAACAGCACGCCGAGGTCATCGCAGCGATCGGCCAAGACAAGGCCCACGATCCCGACAAAGTTGCTGATACGCTGCCGCCCTACTTTCCTGATACGCCTGAGACGCGCCGCGACTGGGCCCGGTACCAAGACAATATCACGCGGATGGACCAGATGGCCGGCGACTTACTCCGCAAGCTTGATGAAGACGGGCTGCGCGACTCAACGGTCGTGGTCTTCTGGAGCGATCATGGAATGGGTTTGCCACGCGGCAAACGCTGGATCTACGACTCCGGAACCCATGTACCGCTGATCGTCCGCTGGCCCGGCGAAGTGGAAGCCGGAACGGTGCGCGACGATTTGGTCAGCGTGCTCGACCTGCCGCCGACGATGCTGTCGATCGCCGGCGCCGCCATTCCGCGGCACCTGCACGGCCGCGTGCTGTTGGGCGAAGACGCGGGTCGCGAACCGGCGTACCTGTTTTTTCACCGCGACCGCATGGACGAATCGTTCGACCTGCAACGCGGTGCACGCGACCGTCGGTGGAAGTACATCCGCAACTATGAGCCACAAAAGCCGTACGCTCAGCCGCTGGATTACATGGACCAGATGCCGACGATGATCCAGTGGCGCCGCTTGGCGGCGGAAAAAAAACTGACCGACGTGCAGCAAGGCTGGTTTGCGGAGACCAAGCCGGTTGAAGAGCTGTACGACACCGAAACTGATCCCTGGGAACTCAACAACTTGGCCGACGTGAAACAGTACGCCGAACGCCTGGAGCGGATGCGGACGGCAACTGAGCGTTGGCAGGCGGAGATCGGTGACACCGGGATGTTGCCCGAAGCGGTGATGATGGAAGAGCTGCTCGCGGAAAACAAACCAGCGACCGTGGAGCCGCCTCAGGTCATTCGCGGTAACGGCGAAATCTCGTTGCTCACCAACACCGAAGGTGCGTCGATCATCTACCGGCTGAAGCGGAAGGGCGATGCAGGCAAATGGTCTGACTGGCGCCTCTACTACCGGGCAATCCCCGCCGAGGATGACCAACCGATTCAAGCACGCGCCTGCCGTGCGGGCTACACGCCCAGCGAGATTGTCGAGTAGCACTGCGATGTGCAAGCGCGGTCGGTATCGCCAGCCGCTGGCAGGTTATTCGCCGATGACTTTGACCAGCACGCGTTTGGGCCGGCGACCGTCGAACTCGCCATAAAACACCTGTTCCCAGGGGCCAAAATCCAACCGCCCCGCCGTGATGGCGACGACCACTTCTCGCCCCATCACCTGGCGTTTCATGTGTGCGTCAGCGTTGTCTTCACCGGTACGATTGTGCTGGTACCGCTGCGGTGAAGGATCAAACGGAGCGAGTTGCTCGAGCCACTTGCGGTAGTCGTTGTGCAGACCGGGCTCATCGTCATTGATGAATACGCTGGCGGTGATGTGCATCGCGTTGCAGAGCAACAACCCTTCGCTGATCCCGCTGCTCTGGACGATCTGTTCGAGCTTGGGCGTGATGTTCAAGAAGCCCATCCGCTCGGGCAGATTGAAGGTTAAATATTCGGTGACCGACTTCATGTTCGCTCTCCGGAAGCTTGGTAAGAGTGACTACTCCAGCGGTCCGCGGCGCTGGTTTTTCTTTTGTGATTGCCGGCGTTTGTCATCGAGCCGGCGACGCTGGCTAGCCAAACTTGGCCGCGTCTTTTTTCGCTGCACCGGCGGTGCAGCACAATCCAGCAATAACTCGGCAAGACGCCGCCGGCAATCGGCCAAGTTGCGTGGCTGATCCCGATACTGTTCGCTGTGCACGACCAGTTCGCCTTCACGTGTGACGCGGTTGCCATAGCGCGCCAACAGCCGTTGCCGCCAACCATGGGTGAGCAAGGGCTGGTCGATGACTTGCCAGCGGAGCGTTACTCTGGAGTTGACCTTGTTCACATTTTGTCCTCCCGGCCCGCTGCTCCGCGAATAGCTCGCCATCAGCTCAGCGGCCGGAATCGTTAAGCGACTGTTTACTACCAGGTCTTCCATGCGTATTGATCTGACTTCGAATCTCGTCTCCCGCACGACAACATCGTCACGGCGTCCGGCCCTCAGGCGCATCTTACCTTGTTGCCTTCACCTCCGCGTGCTCGTCTTCGGCCTGCTCCTGCTCACCGCACCGGCCGCGGCAGACGACGCGAAGCAAGTCGTAAACCTGGGGACGCGTACCGCTGGCGAAGATTGGCCGGGCTTTCTGGGGCCCAGTGGTGACAGCAAATCCACCGAAACAGGCCTGCTTACAGATTGGTCGAGTTCACCGCCGCGAGTCGTGTGGTCGATGCCCGTGGGTACGAGCTATGGGATCGGTGCCGTCGCCGCCGGGCGGTATTTTCAACATGAACGAGTCGGCGATTTTGAACGCCTGCGAGCCGTGCATGCGGAAACCGGCGAGCCGCTTTGGCACAGTGACCTGCCGGTCTCCTACAGCGACCTGTATGGCTACAACAACGGTCCCCGCGACACGCCGGCAATCGACGGCGACGATGTGGTCACCTATGGAGTTGCCGGCCGGCTCACCTGCCGCAGCGTGACCGATGGCCGCGTCAAATGGACGGTTGATACGCAAGAGAAGTTCGGTGTGATTCAGAACTTTTTCGGCGTCGGCTGCTCGCCCCTGATCTACGAGGACAAAGTGATCGTGATGGTCGGCGGCAGCCCGCCCGAGGATGCGGCGTTGCCGCCGGGCCGACTCGATCGCGTCAGCCCCAACGGCTCGGCGCTCGTCGCTTTTGACCGTGCCACCGGCGAAGTGGTCTGGAAAGCGGGTGACGACTTAGCCAGTTACAGCGTGCCGCGGCTGGTCACTCTCGACGGCGTCACGATGGTGCTGATCTTCGCACGCGAAGGGCTCTTGGCGGTCGAAGCCAATACTGGCAAGCCTTTATGGCACTTTCCTCACCGCGCCCGCGGGTTGGAAAGTGTGAATGCGATGGTGCCCGTCATCCACGGCAACCAGGCGCTGCTGAGCGAGTGCTATGAGATTGGATCGGTGCTCCTAGAAATCAGCCCCACCGGCTATCGAGTGCTTTGGCAGGATCCGCCCAACCGCCGCCTGCAAGCGTTTCGAGCGCACTGGGCAACACCGATCCTCATCGATGGTTGGTTGTACGGGTGCAGCGGGCGCAATGAACCCGACAGCGATTTTCGCTGCATCGCATGGAACAGCGGCAAGCTCGCTTGGTCCGACCGCCGTCGCTCGCGCTGCAGCGTCTTGTATGTCGATCAACATCTGATCGTGCTCGACGAAAGCGGCCTATTGGAACTGGTTAAAGTGAATCCCGAACAGATGGAAGTCGTTGGCAGCATCAACCTGGAGATCCCAGCCGCCGATCGAAAGCCGCTTGGACAACCCTATTGGGCCGCACCGATCCTCAGCCACGGCTTGCTCTATCTCCGCGGCAGCGATCGCGTTCTCTGCTTGGACCTCATCCCGCCGCCAAACTAGCCGCGCAGGATCTCCGGCTGACACCCCTTCGTACACCGGCACGCCAGACAAGCCGGTGTGCTTGAATATTACAGTGTAATCTGCAGACGATCGGCAATCAGGCACGGAGCACGCGGTGATCATCCGAAGACGCAAACTTAGCGTTCTCCCAGCGGCGGAGGTTGTCTCTCAGCGAGGCAACGATCTCATCGAACCATTGTCTCGGCCCACAAAGGTTCCTGCGCCGCAATCGGCTTTGATCTTTTTGGTGGACTGGCGAGGGCGTTTCGGGCGGGCTGCTCATTCATTGAATATTCATTGAATATTTGATGTCGCCAGGTGCTGGCCATCGCTTCAGGTGCTGCACCGGTTCGAGCAACCGCGTGCGCGCAAACGATGAAGTTTCAGGACAAAACCCGGAAGTGCAATTGACATTCTCTAGGGGCCCCCCTAGCTTCCCGAATGGAGCGGTGACTCCAGCCACGAAAAGGCGGCTGCATGAATGGGACCAGCAGCCGTAAAAGCCGAATCCATTCCCAGGATTACGATGCCATTCAAAGCCCGCTCGAGGTCACGGTCGAAGCGGGACAAGACAACTTTTTTGAGTTCACTCCCCTCGCTAACTCTCGCAAGTAAGCGAGCCTATGATGCCTGTCTCCTCGGTCGCCGGTGAATCGCCGGAGGTCACGCCAACCACTCCGCCGCGTCTGGTGTCCTTGGACCAATTTCGGGGTTACACGGTCGTCGGCATGTTGCTGGTGAACTTCCTGGGCAGTTTTGCCGCCTGCCCGCGGGTGCTGAAGCACAGCCACGATTACCTCAGCTACGCCGACACCATCATGCCGCAATTCCTATTTGCGGTCGGCTTCGCGATGCGGCTGAGCCTCCGTCGCCACCTCCAACTCGAAGGCAGTGCCGCCACGTTTCGCCGCGTCGCCAAACGCTTGCTCGGGCTAGTGTTGGTGGCACTGGTCGTGTACACCGCCGGCCGGCGAGCGGAAACCTGGGATTCGCTGCAACAGTTGGGCGTTTGGGGAGCCCTTGAGGAACCGCTGAAACGCACCTGGTTTCAGACGCTGATGCACATCGCGGTGACCTCGCTGTGGATCTTACCTGTTGTCCATCGCAGCGCGGCGCTTCGCATCAGCTGGATGTGCGTTTCGGCGGCGATGCATCTGGCGCTCTCTTATGGATTCAACTTTATTTGGGTCAACACGCCTCCCAACGGCATCGATGGCGGCCCACTTGGATTTTTGACATGGACCATCCCTGCCCTGGTCGGCACGCTTGCCTGCGATCTCTTTGTGCCGGCACGAGACAATGTACAAGATCCCTTGCCGCGGCTCAGGCATGCTGCGGCACTAGCGCTGTTCTTATTGGCAGTGGGATATGTCTGTTCCTGCGGCACGCGATTCTATGATGTGCCAGAGATCGCACAGGAATCGCTGCGGGAAATCAAGCTTGCGGCCTCCCCTGTAATCCCCGGTCACGAGCAAGTTCAGCAGAAGCTGACCAAAAAAGATTGGCGATCTTATCTCGCTGAACCACCGTTTGTGCCACCGCCTGACATCAGCGAGCGGAAGTGGAACTATTGGATGATGAGCCAGCGGTCCGGCTCACTGTCTTATCTCACGTTTTCGGCAGGGTTGGCCTTATTGGTTTACCTGCTGTTTTACCTCGCTTGTGATGGATGGGACTGGCAACTGGCTTTCTTCAGAACCTTTGGGACCAACGCGCTGCTGGCCTATGTTCTGCACGATCAAGTTGGCGATGCAGTCAAGCCGTTTATGCCCGCCGATGCGCCGGGATGGTACGTCACCGGCGGCCTGCTGGTTTTTTTTGCGATCACTTGGCTATTCGTGCGATCTTTTGAGAAACGCGGAATCTACTTGCGAGTGTAGCCGCGGCGGTCGCAGCACCGCGGTCGGCGCAGGTCCGCGAATCGCCGGATCATCCGCTCAGGGGGCGGTCAGAAAACGGCACCGCAACGACGCGGCAACGACTAGGGAGTTTTGACGCGTAGGCGGGTAACCGCTCCGCGGACCACGCCCAGCGATTCGATTTCCTCAGCGACGGCCCGCGCCGAACCTTCGGCCCCTTCGTGACTCATGATCACCAGCGGCACGATGTCTTGCTCGACGCTGCCGCCGGCCGACTCGTCAGCATCGCCGCCGCCATTGCGCTCGTGCTGAATCACCGAGGCGATCGACAGCCGGTGTTTACCAAACACGCCAGTGATCGCGGCCAGCGTCCCCGGATGATCCTTGGCCTGCAGACGGAAGTAGTATCGACCCGGCAACTCGTCGCTGTTGCGCAAGCTCACCCGCGGCGGCGAAGCGGTCGAGAACGGTTCGAGCGTCTCGAAGGTCAAGCGCGTGCGACCTACGGCGGTATCGATCAAGTCAGCGACCACCGCGGAGGCGGTCGGCATCTGACCGGCGCCCTGGCCATGGTAGAACACCGGGCCGACGGCGTCGCCGACCACCCGCACCGCGTTGAATGCGTCCTGGACTTCGGCAAGCGGCGTACGGCGTTTGATCAACGTCGGCGAAACGTGCAGGTCGAGCTTGTCCCCCACGAGTTTGGCTTCGGCCAGCAGCTTGATCGCGTAGCCGAGCTGCGATGCATACCGCAGATCATCGGTCTCGAGCTTCTCGATTCCCACGCGGGGAATGTCTTGCCAGGCGACTTGCGCCCCGAAGGCCAGGTGAGCGAGGATCGCGAGCTTTTGCGCCGCGTCGGTGCCATCGACGTCCATCGCTGGATCGGCTTCGGCGTAACCGAGTCGCTGGGCTTCCGCAACCGCGTCACCATAGGGCGTGCCGAAGCGGTCCATTTGCGTGAGGATGAAGTTGCTGGTCCCGTTCAGTATCCCTTCGAGCGATTCGATGCTGTTGGCCGACAAGCACTGCGAAATGTTGGTGATGATCGGAATGCCACCAGCGACCGACGCTTCGAAGGCGATGGTCCGACCGAGTTTGCGAGCGGCGGCAAATAGTTCGGGACCATGCTCGGCCAGCAGCGCCTTGTTCGCTGTAACCACGTCTTTGCCCGATTCGAGCAACCGCAGCAGGATGGTACGCGCCGGCTCCAGTCCGCCAACCAAGTGCGCGACAACCTCGATTTCCGGGTCCGCGTACACTTCGTTCACATCGGCGGTCAGAATTCCGGCCGGCAGATCGACTCCGCGGGCTTTATCCAAATCGCGAACAACGGCCTTCTGCAGCCACAATGTCCTTCCGGCGTGCCGGGCGGTGCGATCGCCATGGTCCAACAGCAGGCGTGCCACCCCGCTGCCGACAGTTCCCAAGCCCACAATCGCCACTTTCGTCTTTCGCATCGAACCTTCACCCGAAGTACGCCACGCCGTCTCTTGCCGTCCATTACTGTGACGCAATTGATACCGCGCCGTAGCATCCATCGGCCAGACGGTGACTGCGCGGTTCCTCCGCTGGCCCCAGCCGCAACCACCCTCGCATTGCCAGGCCATGCGCCGACGGATCA
>CALELC010000503.1 GCA_937904535.1 uncultured Planctomycetaceae bacterium | reverse complement strand
CAGCCGAGGCGGCATCGACGGCGGATGTACCGCAGCTTCCCGAGTCGACCACACCGTGGAGCGAGCAGCCGAAATGGGTGCAGGGGCAGCCGGAAGCGGCCGATGCGCTGGAACACCCACACCTGGTGCATGGGCAACCTGAACTAGCCAATCAATGGGAACACCCGCACTGGGTGCAGGGCATGCCGGCCGAACCCGCCGAAGCAACGGCTGACAGGAGTTCTGAGCACCAGCCAGCGGATTCAGATCAAGTTGCGCCGCATGCACAGCAGCATCCTCACCAGGCACTTTCGGCGGATCAGATTCCGCCCGCAGTGCATGCTGAAGTGGATCCGAATCATCCGAACCGCGAGCACCTCAGCTAAGCAAGACCAATGAGCGCGTTGGGTTCCCGCTCAACATGATTGGCCGTCCAAGGTGGTCGACCGCTCCGCCGGTCGAAGTGCAAGTGGCTCTCCAAATGGGGCCGCAGCACGCTGAAGCCGGCACATCAATTGCCAGCCGAGGTCGACCATTGTTCTGAAAATGGCCCGATGATTTATCCGCCAGAGCGGCAGCCGAGCTACTCTGGCTGAGCCCGCAGCAGGTTTATCAGCTCACTTGAGCTGAGTGATGCTGCCGCGGCGGTACCCTCCAGAACTCCAGTCACCAGATCGCGTTTGGTCTCGTGGAGCGACAGAATCTCGTCTTCGATCGTGCCTCGCGCGATGATCCGGTAGACCATGACCGGTTTGTCCTGGCCGATGCGATGGGCGCGGTCGGTTGCCTGATCTTCCACGGCCGGATTCCACCACGGGTCCATGTGGATCACGTAATCAGCGGCTGTCAGATTCAGCCCCGTGCCGCCCGCTTTGAGCGAGATTAGAAACGCATCACCGTCCCCGTTTTGGAACGCGTCGACCCGCTGTTGCCGCATGGCTGCGGGAGTCGCACCATCGAGGTACTGATAGCTGATGCCACGCTTGTCCAGCGCCTGGCGGATGAGATCGAGGTGCTGGGTGAACTGGCTGAAAATGAGTGCCCGGTGGCCTTCTTCCTTCAACTCATCCAGCGTGCTGCAAAGCTGGTCCAGTTTGGCCGAGGAACCGGTCCACTGCCGATTGACGATGCCAGGATGACAAGCGAATTGCCGCAGGCGGGTTAGCAGTGCGAGCAGCTTGAAGCGTTGGTCTTGGAGATTCGGCAGCGCGGCAATTTGGTCGATCTCACCGATCGCCGACATTCGCACACGTTCGTATTGGTTGCGTTCTTCAGGGCTGAGGTCGACATACAGATTCATTTCGGTTCGCGGCGGCAATTCGGTAAGCACCTGGGACTTGCTGCGGCGAAGCACGAACGGTTGCAAGCGATTTGCCAGCGAGGCCCGCGCGCTGGCGTCGTGTTGCTTTTCGATCGGCAGGGCAAAGCGGCGCCGAAAGTGGTCCCAGCCGCCGAATACGCCGGGAGACACCAAGTGGAACAGGCTCCAGAGCTCGCCCAGATGGTTCTCTACCGGTGTGCCCGTCAGCGCGAGCATCCAGTTCGCCTGCAGCTTGGCAATCGCTTGGGCCGTCTTGCTGCGGCTGTTCTTGACGGCTTGCGCTTCGTCGAGCACCACCGTTGACCAGCGAACTTGGCCCAGCGCTTTCTCGTCGCGCAGAGCCAGACCGTAGCTGCAGACGACCAAATCACCTGCACGGACGCCGGTCAGAAAGTCTTCGCGTTCGGTTTCGCGGTACAAGTGGGCACGGAGGCCGGGCGTAAACCGCTGTGCTTCGCGGACCCAGTTGAACCCGACCGACGTCGGCGCGATCACGAGCGCCGGTCCGTCGTCAGCCCGATCCAACAGCACCGCAAGCGTTTGCAGCGTTTTTCCTAGGCCCATGTCGTCGGCCAGTACCCCGCCCACACCCCATTCCGCCAGTCGCCGCAACCATTGGTAGCCTGCCAACTGGTAGTCGCGGAGTTCCGCTTGAAGCCCTGCTGGCAGCACCGGTTCAAGTTGCTCAGCACGCTCAAGTCTCGCCAGACACTGGTGCCAATTCTTGTTTGCGCTCAGCTCGATTTCATCGGCCAGCAGGTCACGGACGGCGGGCGCTGCCGTTGCATCGAG
Organism: uncultured Planctomycetaceae bacterium; assembly: GCA_937904535.1. Taxonomy (GTDB): domain Bacteria; phylum Planctomycetota; class Planctomycetia; order Pirellulales; family Pirellulaceae; genus UBA6163. Next base: position 5,663 of record CALELC010000503.1, on the reverse strand, counting down.
TAGCAAGGTCTTACGGTCGACGTGGGTCGCATCACGCAGCCGTTGCAGTCGCTGGCGAAGTTGCGAAGAGATCCGTGCCCACTGGCCGTCAGCGATGCGGATGAAATCGCCCTGGATGGCAGCTTGATCAGACTCACTGGGCAGGGCCTGCAACAACTGCTGCAGCGATAAGGTTTGCGTTCCCAAGTCACAACTTCCGGAGAGTCCAAACCAGTCACGCTTGCTACTGATATCGACCTTCACGTTTTTGGCAGTCAGATGCCCCAGCACTGTCATCGACTGCTGGCTTTTCCGGTCCCACAGCACCTCGACGTCGCTGTGATGGGTTTGCACCGATTCGATGAGATTCAGCCCGGCGGCGAAGTCGCGGATCGTGCCGTCCCAACCGCTGGCCGCACCGACTTCGATCCCAAGCTGGCTCGCCAACGTTTGCACGCGGTCGATCTCGTCACTCAGATTCCGCAGCCGCTGTACCGGTTGATCTCCGTCGGTGTCCGCGCGCAGGGCCGGCGGCGCTCCCGGGCGGTGAAGCCGGCCCGCTGAATCGCGGACGCGCAGCCCGTAGTCGAGCGAGCCATCCGCACAGGAGCGAAGCAGTACCACCGGGCGAGTCCGCTCCGGCACGATTTCACCACCGACCTCTTCCGGCAGCCGGATCGGCAACACCGTCTGCAGCCGCCGCGCTTTATCAAACAGCAGCGCCGCATGTTTGTCACCCAGCGGTGGCAGGCTCAGCAAGGCTTGCAGTGTCCGCTGGCCGCCTGGCGGCACGGGAGCAAACAACGCCCGGGCCTGATCACTCAGGACCGTGACGATCCCTCCATCACCCATTGCGGTTCTGCCACCCGGTTGCCGACCGTCGGGATGCATCAGGGCGAACCGCCATTTGTCTTCGTGTCGGAGCAGCGTTACCTGATATTCGGTGCGTTCGACCCGGCATGCTTGATCGTCGAGAATCACATTGGGCTGACCGATCAATTGCTCGATTGCCTTGAATGGATCAAGCATCCACTGGACGCGAAAGCCGTACGCATCAGGGTTGATTTTGATCAGATAGACGACGCGCCGATCGGCATCGGACAACGCGAGATGATCCGATTGTTTGAGTTTATCCAGCGAAATCTTGCGTCCCTTGGTGTATCCTTCGCCGCGTTTTTTACGCTGTTGGATCACGGGCTCAACAGTCAGGTAGCGGTCACCGAACTGGAGATTCCATGCCAATCGCTGCCCAGCGTCTTGCGGCAGGGGCGGCAACTCGTCCGCCTCTTCCAGAGCGGCTGGGGTACGCTGCAGCAGTTCATCAAGGCGTTCGATCGCCTGCAGTTCCAGGTCTGGTTTAAACCGGTCGCGACTCGGGACGCCGCCGGTAAAACTGCCTTGTTCGAGCAGCCAGTTGAGCCGTGAATCAGAGTTGCTGAGCTGCTCGATTAAATAGAGGAGATAAGCGTAAGCGTGACTGCAGGGGGCCTCTCCGAGCGACGCCGGACAAGAACAACCGACTGAGGGCTGGTTTCCTGAACCATCGGCAAACACTTCCAGCACTTGCCCTTGGAAGCTGCAGGTCGCTTGGATTTCGCCGTTGCGATAGATCCGCTTGATGTCGAACTGGGCGAACTGGTTGATGCGCCAGTCGGACCACTGAGCAGGTAGCCCCTGGCGGATCAACCGGAGCTGGACCAACCATTTTTGAGCGGTAGTCAGCGAGACCGGTTCCTTGGCTCCGGCGGCGGGCGAAACCGTACCGGCACCAGCGCGTGCGGCGCGGCGAGCATCGCGGTTCTGCATCGCACGACGGATCAATTCCGCCAGTTCGCGGTTCATCGAACGGTCGCCGCCAAAACCACTGCCCATCAAGTCGTTTTCGGGTTGCAATTTTTAGTTTGTGAGGTCACGCAGGCACTGCCTCGCGACTGGCCACCGTGTTCACGCGCAGGCCTAGGATTCCGCTGAGATCAGACGCAGAGCGATGCGACAAGCATCGAGGTAATCGGCGATCAACAGCCGCTCGTCGGTCGTGTGGATATTGCATTGTCCGCAGCCGAGGGTCACCGCGGCAATGCCGTGACGATAGAGCCAGTTGGCATCCAAGCCTCCGTCGGAAACCAGCCGTCGTGGCTCTCGGCCGAGCGAGCGCACAGCAGCTTCGGCTGCGACCACCGACGGATGGTCCTCAGCGAGCCGGAACGACTCGTAGTCAACCGTGGAACTGATTTCCACCCGGCCGCCCAAACCGCTGTCGTTGGTGACCGCGGCAGCGGCATTGCGGAAGGCTTTTCCGATTTCTTCCACGATTCGCTCGCGCATGGCGGGATCGTGACTGCGTGCTTCAGCCCGTAGGTTGACCCGCGGTGTGATCACGTTGGTTGCATCTCCGCCGGAGATCACTCCGACATTCGCCGTGCCCACGCCCAGCCCCGGCTTCTCGACGCGGCCAAGCCAGCCGTCCTGGTACAACTGGTGGATCGCTTCGGCAGCCATCACGATGGCGCTGGCACCGGTCGCCGGGGCGACGCCTGCATGCGCGGGAATCCCACGAATTTCGATCGTCATCCGCTGGCCACCGGTGGCGCCGATGGTCAGTTTCTCGACGCTGCCACCGTCAAAATTGAAGGCGCGGTCGACTTTGCCCAGAAGCGCACCATCGAGGTGGCGTGCGCCGCATAGTCCGATCTCTTCCTGAATGCAGAACAACAGTTTCAGCGGTGGATACGGTCGACCACTCTTGAGCAGTTCCGTTACAGCCGTAATCAGGACACAGCAGCCGGCCCGGTCATCGGCTCCCAGACCAGTTGACTCGCGGGCGCTGCGGACCTCGCCGCCATCGATCACCGGTGTGCTGCCGACGCAGACCGGCACAGTATCAACGTGTGCCGACAACAGCGTCGTGGGCCCGGACATCGTTCCCGGTAAGTCGACGATCAAATTGCCGACTTCGCCCCCAATGTGACTTCTTGTGTTGGCGTCGTCATAGCGAATCGCCAGCTCATCGACGCCGCCTGCGGTCAGCATCGCGATGATCTGGTTCATCGCTGCGCGCTCCTTGCCGCTGATGCCGTCGATTGCGGCAAGTGTCATAAATCGCTTCAGGGCGGCATCGGTGTCGATCGCAGCAGTGGTCATGGCAGCCTACGTGGGTCCGGGATCAGCAGTCGTTGGGCGGGTACTGGGACAACGGTCAAATTAAGGATCGCGGTCGTTGTGCCGTCGCATACAATACGGAGACTATTACGTACACCCTTTACCGCTGACCAGCCCCAACCGATGCCCGATTCGCTCCCGCTTGCCGACAGCACGCACGCCACGCCCTGCGTTTCCTCCGCTGAAACGACCGAGCCGTCGCGCAAGCACTTGCTGGATGTCTCCTTTGCCGACCTGAAATCTTGGTTGGCCGAGCGGGGCGAGAAACCGTTTCGGGCTGCGCAGATTTGGCGGTGGTTGTATCACGGACGGGCGACGAACTTCGAAACGATGTCGGATCTGTCGCGGTCGCTGCGCGAGCAGCTCGCGGAGGCGTTCGAGATCTTTGTGTGCCGCGTGGTCAAACATCAAAGTTCGCCCGACGGTACCGAAAAGCTTTTGGTGCAGCTGCCTGATGGCGGCGAAGTGGAATGCGTGCTGCTCCGCGATGGCGAACGGCGCAGCATCTGTGTCAGCAGCCAAGTCGGCTGCGCCATGGGGTGCGTGTTCTGTGCCAGCGGTTTGGACGGTGTGGAACGCAACTTGACCCGCGGCGAAATCCTCGAACAGATGTTGCGACTGCAACACTTGTTGCCCAAAGACGAGCGGCTAAGCCACATCGTGATGATGGGAATGGGCGAGCCGCTGGCCAACCTCGACCGCGTCCTCGGTGCACTGGACGTCGCCCGCAACCCAGACGGCTTGGGAATCAGCCCGCGGCGGATCACGATCAGTACGGTCGGACTGCCGGTCGCCATCGATCGTCTGGCTCGGCACGCCGTCCCGTACAACTTGGCGGTCAGCCTGCATGCCCCAAATGATCACTTGCGAAGCAAACTGGTACCGGTCAATCGCAAGATCGGTGTGGCCGCAGTGATGGAGGCCGCGGATCGGTACTTCGAGGCCAGCGGCCGCCGATTGACGTTCGAGTATGTGCTGCTCGGTGGCGAGAACGATTCGCAAACCTGCGCCGAGCAACTCGCCAGTTTGCTCCGGGGGCGGAGTGCGATGCTCAACGTGATTCCCTACAACCCGGTCGCTGGTTTGCCGTATCGCACGCCCAGCGGCGCCGCAATCACGCGCTTTCGCGACGTGTTGCAGCGGCAGGGGATCAACGTCAACTTCCGCCTGCGCAAAGGTGGTGAAATCGATGCGGCCTGCGGCCAACTGCGACGCAATCGCGGCGCCTTGGCAACCGCTTCCGCCGCCACCTCTTCGTAACCCTGGCGGTTATGGAGTAAACGGCGCGTCCAGCAAGTAACCGGCCCAGAACAGCGGATGTTCGCCTGCGACCTGCTCACGCTGGGCGTCTTTGCCCACGAGCAACGGTTCGGCCTGTGGGTCGAGCTCCCGGAGCCGCAGCAGTTGGACCGCTCGCTGCCACGCGGGCCGAAGGCCGGTGAACGGTAGATCCTGCCGCAGTTCGCTCAGCAGGCCTGCAGTCGATTCACCCCCGACCGCCCAGCGGCTGACCAGGACCTCCTGCGCCCCGCTACAGCGCAACGTCGCCAGCGTCATGAACAGCTCGCGGCCACTGCCAAGCGGTGTGTCTTCGGCGGCCGATTGCAGGGCTGGCAGAATCACGCGGTGCGGCGCCGCCAGCGGCAGCCGCATCCACCGCTCTAGCGGAGCGGGATGATCGGGCGAGGCAAAGAACTCCTGCGGCTCCGACTCAGTCGGTTCAGACAGGGCAAGCCCAGGGGTCGGGCAATAGCGGATCGCCACGAGCTCGCCGAGCCGCGGCGCAGCAGCGGCGGGTTGTGTGTCCCCTCGCAGCACCAGCAGCTCCATCGGCAGGTACCACAGGACGCCGTCGGGAACGATGATGAGCTGTTTGAGGCTCATCACGGTGGCATGGTGTTCCACAGGGACCAAGCGGCGACTGATTTTTACCACCTCGCTCGGCCATGACTGCGAGCCGCTTAGTCGTGATCCTGAAGTTACGGCGGGAACGCCGATCGCCCGCAACACGGCGAGCACTTCGGCGCTGAGCGTGCGACTGGGTGGCAGGCTCCATGACAGAGTCTGCTCCCCATGGATCAGCAGGCCCTGATACCGTTCGCCGAGGTCGACGAACACCAACATTCCGGTTTGTCCATCCGTACGGCCATTTTCGATTTGGTCAACTAGAGGCGGCGGTACGGCCTCCGGCAACGCCGATCGGTCGAGGGCAATTTGTGTGGCCAGCGATTCGAGCGTGGCGCTGGGGACGGCATGGGGATCAACCGGGCGAGGCTGCTGAGCCAATTCATTGATCAGCCGCTGCAGATTTTCCGGCGGCTCAGCGCGCAGCTCTGCAGAGGGCCCCAGCAGTCGCTCCACAGGACGATCGAGAAGGTCTTCGCCCGAACGCCGGGTCTGAGCCCGTCGATGGTCCTCACCCCGTTCCAGGTCGGGGAGTCGCAGGACCGGTTCGACCTGCTCATCGTGGACGAGACGCACCGTCTCAACCAGCGCGCCAACCAGGCCACGGGCGTGCTCAACGC
>CALELC010000502.1 GCA_937904535.1 uncultured Planctomycetaceae bacterium | reverse complement strand
CGCTGGGACAAAGCGTTCAACAGCAATCTTGCGCTGGCCGATGTGGATTCGCTGCGCGAGTTCAGCGATCCGCCGCCGCTGCAAGCGGATAACAGCGGCAGTTATGAAGTGGCTGTCCCCGGCAAAACCGTCGTCCTCTAGAACGCCGGTTCCTCGGCATGCACTGAGTTCAGGCTAGACACGCATGGTCCCAAGCTTCGAGTAAGCGTTACCAGTGCTACTGGTGTGCATGTCCGCTCAGGGGTGCCATGGGCCAGAGGAACGAAGGCTGTGCTCGGTGATTCTTGGGGTGACCTGGGAGTGAATTAGCGGTTCGCTCCCCTGAACTGCCCCACAACCATCGCTGAGGCTCTGGAACGGCCACCCGCTGATACGCGTCCGGCCGCGTTGACGAGACGCATTCGGGAATCACCGGTCACTCTCAGTCGGTACCGGTTTCCGGTTGCGGCGAGTGCTGCCCTGAATCAGAGGATGGAGCCACTTCTGGCGACGGTTCAGTCGGTTGTTCTGCAGCCGTTTGGCCAAGGAGGGCAGCGGCTAGCACCGAATCGTCGCCCGGCTGGACCCAGCGTAGGTCGACAACCAGCGCGTCGTCGACCACTTCGGCCAGAACTGCCGGAACGTCGGTCGCCAGCTGCTCGGCCCACTGGATCGCCTCCTTGCCCCGGCGACGAAGGCGCAGTTGCCGTGAACCAATTCGCCAAGGGCCGCCGGGTGTCAGCTTGGCGGATTCATCGGTAACTTGACAGCTCAGGATCGAATCGTCTGCTGATAACCGCGTCGCCAACCGCTCCGCCCGGCTGCGGAGGTTCTCCTCACCCGTTCGAAGCATGGCGATCACCGGCAGTGACTCCGGCGTGTTGCCCTGCAAGGTCTCCAGCGTCTGGGCCACGATTGCTTTTGTTGCGATCGAAGCCTCGAGAGCTGGCCAGGCTTGGCTGCTGCAAATCGGCTCGATCGCGGCGCGGCGACCGATGATCAATCCACACGGCGGGCCGCCGAGCACTCCCGTTCCGCTGGTGATTACCAGATCGACGCTGTCGGGGGTGGGCTCACTGCTCAAAAACTCGCGGACGCCCCGCAGTGCGGGAGTCATGACGGCTTGCCAAGTTCCTGGACGATCCGAGAGCGCGCCGCGTAGGCCCCCACAGACGCTCATTACCAACACTCGTACCTGCGACTGAGCGGGCTCCGAGGCTGCTGGAGCGAACCACAACGGACTGCCCGCTCCGTTGTCGACCGCGATGACGATCGCGCCAGGAGCCACCTGCTGGACATCCGCAGCCGCAACTGAGTCAACCGAGCCGACTTCATGTACGTGGTCCTGGCCAACCGCGGACCCCTGCGGTAAGAACGCTTCGGGAATCGGCGTGCCGCTGGGTAGGCGGAACGCCTGCGAACGGTGAACGTAGATCGGACGTCCTTGACGCGATAGTCCAACGGCCAAGCAGGCCGCATCGACGCTGGTAGTCACCAGCACCTTGAGGTCCTCAGGTCCGGCACAGGCGTTGAGACGCCGATTGAGTCGCTCAATCGCTACGGGTGTGCGTAGCGCGGGAGCCGCTGCCGCGTCGACACCCAGATCGATAGCCTGGCTATCCAGCGGCACGCCTTGCAGACGAGGATCGGAGAGTGTTCCTGTTGCATTGATCACTGGCGTGACCAAGGCTACGTGCCGCCGAGCCCAACGATCCAGACGCTCTTTCCCAGCGCGGGCACCACGAAACATGTGATCGACGCTCTTGGCTGCCGTCTGCGGCAACTCATCGAGCCACTGACCTGCTCGTTGTTTGAGCTGATCAAATCGTTCAGGCGGCACTTTGTCGACGACACTGCCGACACTTCGCACCAATGCTTCCACTGCCCAGGATGGGATGCCCATGGTCGTCTCTTCTCTGCTCGCGCGGCTGAACGGAATGTAGATTACAGATCAATTCTATTCAACTGCTGCTGCAAAACCGAGGTGTCGCAGGCGCAGGCAGGTGCCAATCGCTGCTGCCGGCGACGCCACAGTCGGCGGAGACGCTACCGTGGGTGCGGTTGACTCAGAAAATCGTTAACGGTGCGAACTTCCCGCTCTTCTTCAGAGGGCCCGAACAGCCCTTCCCAGAATCCCGTTTTTTTCTTCGACGACGCCGGTTTCGGATCGGACACGAACAGTTGAGAGGGATCCAGGACCGCTTTCGTTTTGGCCCAACTTCGTTTGGCCGTCTGGTTCATATCTGCAATCAAACCTTGAGATTTCTTGCGAATCCGCGGCGGTTCACCGCTCCACGGCAGCGACGGCATTTGCCATTGCATGGGGTTGTACCACTGGGACCCACTGGTGGTAGGCGGGCCAGCTAAACAGTCGCTTACAGCCAGCCCCAAGACCAACATCCCAACTGCGAGAGAGAGTTTCGAAATGTACATGAGCGATTCCCGATGGTACTCCGACGACCAACAACTGCTGATGTCGCAAGAATCGCTTGATCATGTCTAGGCCGATTTTGCTGCGGGAAGTGCCAGACGCAGCGGCTGCGGATCGGCCGATCGAAATCGTTAACCGAGCAGCTTGGCACCCACGGCTTGCTCGCAATTGGCGAGAATACTGGCCACGATCGCATCGGCTTCGGCACCGGTGAGCGTGGCGTCGGATTTCTGCAGTTCAACCGCCAAAAGTATCCGTTTGCGATCGGGCCCGTCTTTGGCTGGATCGCGGTACGTCTCCTTGTAATTCACCGCAGCCAGTTCGGCACCGACGGCGGCACGGACGGCATTTTCCAAGCTCGCCCACTGCACCGCTTCATCGACGATCAGGTTCAAATCGCGCTGAATCGATGGGAACGCACTGACCGACCGCTGTGTCGGTACAAGCTTCGCCGATTTGAGCAGCGCACCGAGCGACAACTCGGCTACACATAC
>CALELC010000501.1 GCA_937904535.1 uncultured Planctomycetaceae bacterium | reverse complement strand
GAGCGGTTTAACCATGCACTCTATTGGAGGTCGGTACCGACAACTGCTGCCTATTGGCTTCGCCATCGCCATCGCCATCGCGGGCGGTTGCCGACGAGAGCCAGGACGCTGGGATCAAGCTCAGTCGGAAAGCGAAGGGAAAACGGCCCAGCAGGCTTCGGCTGATCGGCTGAACTCGCCCGAGAGTTCGCTCCCTGGTAACGATGACAGTTCCGTTGCCGATGCCCCCCCGCCCTTCACTCCCGGTGGTCCCAGCACGTCCGCGGGCCCGGTCACCTGGGCGCCTCAAGGCGGTCCGGCGGCAGGCAATCAACCGGTCGTGAGCGAGCTTCCGCCGATCGACTTGGCGGCGCTTGCCAGTGGCGAGCCGTTACCGGGCAGCGAGTTCAACCAATTCTTTCCGGAGCAGACCGGCGATCACGACCGAGTCGCCAAGCAGGAAAAGCAAGGCTTTGCCCAGTACAGTTTGCGACGCGGTGGCGAAGAGATCGCCCAACTCTCCATCACCGATCTGCGCGGTAATCCTCAGGCGGCTGAAAAGTTTGAGCAGCCTGACATGACGATCGAGGGCTACCCAGCCAAGAAAGATGGCTCGCTGGGTACAACGGTGCTGGTGGGGCAAAGATTTCAAGTCAAAGTTCGCTCCCCAGGCGGACAGCTGAACGAGGCCGACCGAATCCACTGGCTGAAACAGTTTGACCTGGCAGGCATTGCAGCCCTGGCACAATAAGCGTCGCCGGCTCAAGGGAAGCGTCCCGTCATCCACCTAGAGAAGAGCAGCAAGCCACCATGAGCAAACCAATTTATGAGATCGTCGACGCCCTGCCACGACGCAGCCTGACTGTTGGCTTGCTGAAATCGCTGGATTGGGTAGTTCCCGGTGAGTATGTCAACTTGGTTGGGTTTGAAGAAACCATCCGAGCCATCACCGGCGAGTCCGACAACGACTACATCCAGCGCGTCGGCGTGCGAGCGATCGAACTCTACAACGACACTTCGCAGGGCTATCAGCGAGGGCTGTGGATTTACCAAACCGCCGATAGCGTCCAGGGCTTCGCGGGGGCCGCATCGTTTATCGAAAAAGTCAGCGGCTCCTTTTCGTTTTTGAGTTGGCTCGGCGCGCTAACACCTAAAGCGGAAACGACACAGTCGATTGATCTGGCGGTGAAACTGGTTGCCGAGATCCTGGCGTTTCTGACGATCAACGGCAAACCCGGCGACAGCCTCGGTGAGTTCGTTGAGTCGATCACCGATTATCGCGATGAAGCGCGGATGCGATTGGCTACGATGATCTGTGTCGATGGCGTCCTGCCGTTAGGCCCGGATTTTCTTTCGAAGGCCATCAACTACGTCGGCGGCAATCCCGGCCAAGTCAAAGAGAACGAACGCTTCCAACGCATCAGCGGCCTGATCCCTGGCGACGGGCTCAAGAACCAGATCGGCTTTCTGCAGAAATCGCTCGAAGCGTTGACCGATTTCGTTCCCAAGTTCGTCAGCAAGCACGGAGTGACGCAAAGTCGCGTGTTGGAAAGCGTCAAACGCATCTCCGATAAGTATGAAGGGAGCTTGGACTACATCGCGTCGGTGTTGGATATGACGACCGATTACTTTGAACACACGGGCACCCAAACCGTCGCCCGCCAATTGATCACTCGGGCAGTGTCAGAGATCTAGTGCAGAGCGGCAGCCTGGCGATCGGACTCTGTCGGCCTGGCCCGGCGAGCCCGCTTGCGAACGAAGTCAGCAGGATCCCCCCAAGCAGGCACCTGTTCGCGGAAGGCAGACATTTTTGATCAAGTCCGTCGTCAGGCGCTGACCGCGGCTCATGGTTTGCAAAAACCTGCTTCAGCGGCTTGCCGATCGTACTGACAGGTTGTAGGTTTCGATTGTCCAAGCCACGCTGGCCCTCCGCTAAAGCAAGACAACCGCGCCGTAGCTGGAGTCTGGCAAGTGGTCCTTTCTCCCCATCATTTGGGGAGCGGGCCATCATCAGCCCTCCTGTTTTGACACAGTTATTTTGCTAGCGGCGGTGCAGCGATCCTGCGGCGATCGCGACTGCCGGCCCCTCAATCAAGCTCCGCGCGAGCCGTCATATTTCATGGCGGCTACCAAATATGCTGGCCGACGGCCGTGTGATTTCACGGAGCGACCAGCTTCCGCTGGAGCTGCTTTTCTTAACTGCTTCCGCCATCATATGTTACGGATGGTTCTCTAGCGGTTGGCATGCCGGCTGCGATCTGTAGCGGCTCACCCTCAGCTCAACCAACGGAGTGCGCTGCACATGCCCCTGAAATTGTCTCTTGCTTCGCTTGCCGCTGTCGCCTTGCTCGCTTTCGTCGGCTGCAAGCCAAGCAGCACCTCCGACGCCACAGGGGGTCAGGGCGGCGCGGTGACGCTGCTGAATGTCTCTTATGACCCGACTCGCGAGTTTTACAGCGAGTTCAACCGATCGTTTACGTCGCACTGGAAGGAGGAAACCGGCCAAGATGTGACGATCGAGCAGTCGCATGGTGGCGCCGGCAAACAAGCTCGTGCAGTGATCGACGGGCTCAAAGCCGACGTTGTGACGCTCGCGATCGGCTACGACATTGACGAGATCGCTCAGCGGACCGGGCTGCTGCCGACCGATTGGCAATCGCGTCTGCCTCACCAAAGCTGCCCCTACACCTCGACGATCGTGTTCTTGGTGCGCAAGGGGAACCCGAAAGGGATTCGCGACTGGAATGACTTGGTCGCTCCAGGCATTGAAGTGATCACTCCCAACCCCAAGACGTCAGGCGGAGCTCGCTACAACTACCTGGCAGCTTGGGGCTATGCCCAGCGGCAGAACGGTGGCAACGAGCAGCAGACCCGGGAGTTCATCACCAAGCTGTTCCGCAACGTGCCGGTACTCGATTCGGGGGCCCGCGGGTCGACCACCACTTTTGTTCAGCGCGGGATCGGCGACGTGCTCCTGGCCTGGGAAAACGAAGCGCTGCTGGCCATCGATGAACTCGGCGCCGGCCAGATTGAGATCGTTGTCCCCTCGGTGAGCATCTTGGCTGAACCTCCGGTCACGGTGTTGGATAAGAACGCCACGGCACGGGGCACGCTCGACGTTGCCAACGCCTACCTGCAGTATTTGTATTCCCCCGAAGGGCAGCGGTTGGCAGCCAAACACTATTACCGTCCCCAGGAACCCGAGCACGCTGACCCGGCCGATATGGCCCGGTTCACGAAGTTGGAACGGTTCACCGTGCAAGATGAGTTTGGGGGCTGGCAAGAAGCCCAGCGGAAGCACTTCGCTGATGGCGGCGTCTTCGATTCTATCTACCAATCCAAATAAGCAGGGCACGGCCTCCATCTGCAGGGATCGCAGGCGAAAATCACTATGACAAGTATCAGTCGTCCTCGGGTACTGCCCGGATTTAGCCTCACGCTGGGCTATACCGTGCTGTACCTGAGTCTGATCGTGCTCGTGCCGCTGGCGGCACTGTTTATCAAGGCCGCCGGCCTCGGCTGGAGCGAGTTTTGGCAGGCGGCTACGAGCCCACGAGTCCTGGCGTCGTACCGGCTGACCTTTGGCACCGCGCTAGCAGCCGCGGTGATCAATTCCATCTTTGGCTTCATCGTCGCCTGGACGCTGGTGCGATATCAGTTCCCTGGCCGCAAGTTGCTCGACGCGATCGTTGACTTGCCGTTTGCCCTCCCGACTGCTGTTTCCGGTATCGCTCTGACCGCGGTTTACTCGCAAAACGGCTGGCTTGGTCAATACCTGGAACCACTCGGTGTGAAAGTCGCTTTCACACCGCTGGGGATCATTGTGGCGATGACCTTCATCGGCTTGCCATTTGTTGTGCGCACCGTCCAACCGGCACTCGAAGATCTGGAACGCGAAGCAGAAGAAGCGGCCGCTAGTCTCGGCGCCTCCCGCTGGCAAACGATCCTGTGGGTGATTGCTCCGAGTGTGGTACCGGCCCTGCTCACCGGATTCGCGCTCTCGCTCGCCCGGGGCATCGGCGAATATGGGTCGGTTGTTTTCATTTCCGGCAACATGCCGATGCGTACCGAAATCACTTCACTGCTGATCATTTCCAAGCTCGAACAATACGACTATGCGGGTGCCGCCGCGGTGGCGGTGATGATGCTCTTGGTGTCGTTCGCCATGCTGTTGTTGATCAATCTGATCCAGCGCTACGCTGCACGGCGTTACCAAGGAGTCCTCTAACATGCCTGCAGCCGCCGTTCATTCAGCGCCTCAAAACGTGCCATCGGCCCGGGTGCAAGCAGCTACCGAAGATTCGCCGATCGTGCGTTGGAGCCTGATCGCCATCTCCGTGAGCTTCATGGCTCTGTTCGTCCTGATCCCCTTGGCAGCCATTTTTGCAGAGGGGCTGCGAAAAGGCTGGGATACCTACCTGGCCAGTTTCACCGATTCGCACTGCCTGGCTGCGGTGAGACTGACGTTGCTGGTGACCGTCATTGCCGTTCCGCTCAACCTCGTGTTTGGGTTGGCGGCATCCTGGGCGATCGCGAAGTTCGACTTCCGCGGCAAGAGCCTGCTAGTGACCTTGATCGACTTACCTTTTGCGGTCTCACCGGTGGTCTCGGGCTTCATCTATATGCTGGTCTTTGGCATCCAAGGGTGGTTTGGCTCGTGGCTAGCAGACCATGGCATCCAGGTGATGTTCGCCGTCCCCGGAATTGTGCTCGCCACGATCTTTGTCACCTTTCCGTTTGTCGCTCGCGAAGTCATTCCCTTGATGCAAGAGCAAGGCAGCGAAGAGGAACAAGCAGCGATCACGCTGGGAGCCAGCGGTTGGCAAACGTTCTTCCGCATCACCTTGCCAAATGTCAAATGGGCCGTGCTCTACGGGGTCATCCTCAGCAATGCCCGAGCGATGGGCGAGTTTGGAGCCGTCTCAGTGGTGTCGGGCCACATCCGCGGCCGAACAAACACTCTGCCGCTGCACGTCGAAGTGCTTTACAACGAATACAATTTCGTGGCCGCATTCGCCGTGGCCTCGCTGCTGGCTTTGCTGGCCCTGGTCACCTTAGGCCTAAAAACGCTGGTCGAATCGAAACTCCATAGCCATTAAGACATAGTCATTAAGAAGCGTCTGATCGCAGCGGCAGAGGATGCACCGCAGCGACAGAAACGCTTAAACGAGAATCAAATATGAGTATTGAAGTCGAACACATCTCGAAGAGTTTCGGGACGTTCAAAGCGCTGGACGATGTCAGCTTAAGGATCAATGCTGGCGAATTGGTCGCGCTGTTGGGCCCATCGGGGTCAGGCAAAACCACGCTGCTGCGCGTGATGGCGGGGTTGGAAACACCTGACCCGCATCCCCAAGCGTCGGTAAACTTTCATGATGAAGATGTTTCGTCACGGAGCGTCGGACAGCGACAGGTTGGCTTTGTATTTCAACACTACGCGCTGTTTCGACACATGACCGTGTTCGAGAATGTCGCATTTGGCCTCCGCGTCCGTCCCCGGCGAGAACGTCTGCCGGCCGAACAGATCAAAGCCCGCGTCAATCAGTTGCTGTCGCTGGTCCAGCTCCAACAGTTCGCAAACCGCTATCCATCACAGCTTTCCGGTGGCCAACGCCAACGGGTTGCGCTCGCCCGAGCCTTGGCCGTCGAACCCAAAGTGTTGCTGCTCGATGAACCGTTTGGAGCGCTCGACGCCAAGGTCCGCGAGGAACTTCGCCAGTGGCTGCGGACGCTGCATGAACAAATGCACGTAACCACCGTCTTAGTGACTCACGACCAGGAAGAAGCCTTAGAGGTTGCCGACCGCGTCGTGGTGATGAACAACGGCCGCATCGAGCAGTACGGCACGCCCGACGAAGTCTTCCATCACGCCCGCACGCAGTTCGTGATGGAATTTCTCGGCCAGGTCAACGTGTTTCAGGGACGCGTGCACCGCGGCAAGGCGACCGCCGGCCCGTTGTGCATCGATTACCCGGCATACGACGGAGCCGAGGAGCGATTGGCCAACGTCTATCTGCGGCCGCATGACTTTGCGATCCGCCGCTCGACCGGTGGCGAACCGGCGCTGCAGGCCATCATTGTTCGCATCAATGCAGCCGGAGCGCTGGCGAGGTTGACGCTGCGGGCCGGTGATGGTTCCGCAATCCTGGCGGAGCTTCCTCTGGAAGAACTGCGTGAACTCGATCTGCACGAGAATGAATCGGTGTTCCTCTGCCCCAAGAAGGCACGCGTGTTCCTCAGCGGGCAAGAGGCTAACGAAACGACGGCTGCGTTCAACGGCAAGGTGCAGGGTAGGATCTCGGGCTGAGTTCAGCGATTTCGTCAGGCTGCGCTGAGTCGGTCGCCGAGGTGAAACACTGCTAGCGCATGAGCCAAGCGGCTGCTACCCCGATAAGCGGCTGCTACCCCTACACAGCTGCTTTCCGCCTGCTCCAGCATTGTCCAACCAGCTCAGCCCCGACCGCGCTGGGCCTATTGCGCCGTACCTGCACCAGCGTCATTCCTGAGCCACCGCCGCGCACACGAACAGACGCTCTCGATTCGCACCGCCTGGAACCGCCTGGCTCTAGGCGATGCTACCCGAGCCACATCAGTCGCCGCCGAGCACGCGCCCCACGGTAGTACGTCGAGTTCTTCACGGCAGGTTTCGTCAAGCGAACAGACGAGCCCTCTCATCTGCATCTGCTTTCATAGCCTTCTGTCGGCTGCCCAACCTTAGGATGTTGCTCGAACGATTGAGTCTCTGAGTACCAATCTCATCCTCAGCCATAGTTGGCTTGCCACCATGTCCATCACGGCTGATGGAATCGGCAACCGCCAGTGGGAGCAGCCCACTAGGAGACAATCTAAGAGAGACGAAGGCACCATAAGATCTGATAGTGCCAGCGTATTTCCCGGCCCAGCCAGCATATTTGACACCCACCCCAGCGACCCGGCGGCATTTCCCTCGATTTTCCCACCGTAAAAGCGATTCCCTCCCTAAGTGGTACGTTTGGTACATCCATTGCGAAGTTCGCAACTTGCGATAACGAAGGTGTGGCGGTCTCGGCCAGTCCATACGCTCCGGGGCATGTCGGATGTAACCAACAAGCCACTCTAAACGCTTACTTCTACGCACACAGCAGTTCAAAAGTACGAGGGAACAAGATCTTGAAGAGCTATCGAGGAGCCAAGCACTCCGCATTCACACTCGTTGAACTGCTTGTTGTGATTGCGATCATTGGCGTAATGGTGGGATTACTATTGCCGGCGGTACAAGCGGCGCGTGAAGCGGCGCGTCGCATGAGCTGCTCGAACAACCTCAAACAAATCGGTTTAGCTTTTCATAACTTTGAAGGGGTTCGAAAACAGCTTCCCACAAGCCTTCGCCCACCCTCGAACGTAGCAGGATCCGGAGAGCAGAGCCGAGTGTCGGTACTCACAGACCTGCTGCCGTTCCTCGAACAAGGCGCCATCTTCGACAACTACGATAAGTCGATCAACTGGAACCAGGGGAACAACAAAACTCTGGGGACGACCCCCATTTCCACGTACATCTGCCCGTCCAATCCGGATGGCGGAGTCCTGGATACAGCACCGCCGGGAAGCACTCCGGCGTACCAGCCTGCAAGTGCAGCGGTCACCGATTACTCGCCGATCTTTGGGATCGCTCCCGGCGTTTTCACCCAAACACTTGGCTTGTCGAGCGCACCGGAATCTTATGCTGACCCGGCCGAAGTGTTTGCAGGCGTTTCTCCGCCCTACACCTATGTTCGTGGCTTTTTCCCCAAGAACGCAACGATCAATCCAAGCACGGGGCTGCAGACGAACAAAGGATTTGGTTTCAACAATATCGTCGATGGACTCTCCAACACGCTCGCTGTCGCCGAATCGTCTGGGCGTCCCTTTGTGTACGTCAACCGCAAGAAACTGGCCGGTGGCAGCGCTCTGACCGACCCCGATCCGGCATCCGCCAATACGGATCGCTTGAACTCCGGCGGTTGGACACGTCCAGCCAGCGACATCATTTTGTTTGGTGCCACCAACGATCCTCACGGTGTGCTCGGGGGCGGCTTAGCGTTTAACTCAACCAACGGCCACAACCTCCGGGGTTTGACCTACACGGCTCAGGGTGTTGCCCAGACCATTTTGGGCACTCCGATTGCCACTCACGGCACCGGTGCTCCGTTTTCGTTCCACCCCGGTGGAGCGCATTTTGTCTTGGGCGACGGCTCGGTTCGCTTTATCAGCGACAGCATCAGCCTGACCCTGTTTATCCGTTTGGCCACTCCAGCCGACGGCGGCGTAGTTGGCGAGTTCTAGCATCTCGCTCGCTGAAACCGGCAAGGTCACCACTGACCGCCGGTTCCCAACATCGGCTGTTATTCAAGTGTTCTCAGGAGATTCGGAAGTGGCGCTAAGGTTGTTGTCCAAGACTCACTCGCTCGTTCGACTTGGCGTGCTCACAGGAGCGTTGGTGACGCCCACCCTGAGCGGCTGTTCTGGTAGCAAAGAGCCCTGGGAAACCACCTACCCTGTCTCGGGTGTTGTCACCTACAAAGGCACCCCGGTGGCAAATGCGGACATCTCGTTTTTCCCCAAGGATGAATCCTTCCCGGACTCGGTCCGACCCAAAGCGAAATCGACGACAGATGGAACGTTTGTGATTTCGACGTATGGTAGTGGAGATGGCGCGCCGGCCGGAAACTATAAGGTGACGATCGTGCGTCATGAGATTGCGGTCTCGAAGGACACCATTGTCGCCAAACCGAATGATCTTCCCAACAAGTATTCTAAACGCGACACCACCGATCTCGAGGTGCAAGTCGTGAGCTCGCCAAACGATCTTGCCCCCTTCGAACTGCGTTAGGATCTCGTGAGAACGAGAAATGACGGTTGAAAGCTACCGGTCAGCCTGAATCGAAGACGAACTAGCCCCCTGCCCCGCCGGAAAACACTCAGCGGGACGGGAGCCTTCCCTACGCGCCAGGAACGGTGCGGCCTGGCGTTGGCGTCAGCAGGATCCGTTCGCTGGCTCGCTGGACAGATGCGATTGCCTAAGCAGGACGGAGCCCAGCCGGAGATGGCCGCACAACCGCGACTCTGCCATCCGATGTGCGATTGCCAAGCTCCGCACCCCGATTCAGCAAGCCGTTACTTCTGACGAACAAGCGTCATGGAACCGCAGTGCTCCTCACAAGGCTTGCCATCAGCCCAAGCTTCGCCGTCAATTTTGATGTGATCCGCATCGATAAAGGTGACGGTGGCACCGTGCATGTGCATGTCTTTGCTGGGGTCCAAGTTTGTCCCCCCCACGAACTGCCAGCGGATTTGGTTCGTGGACGCCGCGGGATCAGCCTTCATTTGCGGCTGATTGCCGAGGGAGCAGTAATGGGTCATCCGCAAATCACCGTTGTCGAGGTGATAGACCGAAACCATCTCCATCGGGTCGCCCGGAAACAGCGTTTCATGGACGACGGAACCACCTGCAGTGAGACGCACGACGGACACCACTTTATCTGTCGGCTTACCATCGGGGCCGGCTTCCACCCAGGTACCAGCGAGCGCCTTGAGCTTCTCAAACGCGGCATTAGCGGAATCAGCCTTAGCCGAATCCGCTCCCCAGCTGGTGCCGCCGAGGGTAACCATTACCAGCATTGCAGCTAACGATTGTCGAAACATCACGAACTCCTGTCAGAAAAGGTAAGCCGAGTGACGCAGGCGATCGAACGATCGCAAGATTGATCCGCGCGCTCATCAACCTTTAGTCGTGTAAGCTCACCTCGATTCGACCGATGCCCCAAACTTTTTTCTGTGCAGCTTAATCTCCGAGTTTTCGGCGAACTTCGGTGCCCAGCGTCACAGCGAGCAACGCTGTGTTCCGAATGAATCAACCCTGCTGGGTGGCACGTTCCTGAGGCAGGACAGGTGTGCCGGGGAAAGATGTCGATCAACCAGATAACCACTTGGCTGGTTTCGTTGCTCACGCCCATCGCCGAAGTTCGGGGCGTGCACCTTGAAAGATGCGTTCGGGGCGTGCCACTCGGTTACAGAGCGGCATCTGGCAGACATTGAAGCCAATGCCTCTGCAGTGTTGCATGCCGTGCCCTCAGCAGCGAAAATCGAACGGGATACTCCCGGCTGTGATCGCCAGAAAACGCCGCCCGCCCATTCGAGAAAGCCCGCCCGGATGCCTGCTCCCAGCTTGCGCGATTTGTCGCCGCTCACCCTGCCCCGCTGGCTAGTCCTCTCGCTTACGATCGGCCTCTATGCTGCTGGGCTGCCGCTGCTCGCTGCTGACAGTAAACCTTCATTAGCGGAGATCGAGTATTTCGAACGCCACATCCGGCCGCTGCTACACGAGCACTGCTATGAATGTCACTCGGCCGATGCCAAGGTGCTGCAGGGTGGCCTGCGCCTCGACACAGCCGCGCACGTGCAGGCTGGTGGCGATAGTGGGCCGGCACTGGTGCCAGGCAGTCCGGACGAGAGTCTGCTGATCCAGTCGATCCGGTACCTCGGCGACGGCTACGACATGCCACCGGCAGGAAAACTGCCAGACGATGCCATCGCACTGTTGGTCGACTGGGTCTCGCGCGGTGCCGTTTATCCTGATACCGATCTGGTGGACGAGGCGCCTCGTACCGGCATCGACTGGGAAGCTGGCCGGCGGTTTTGGTCGTTTCAGCCGCTGATCCGTCCCGAAGCCCCCGCCATCAGCGATTCCGCTGCCGCCGCATCCCGCATCGATGCGTTTGTCACCGCCAAACTTCAGCAGCACGGCCTGTCGCCGTCTCCGCCAGCGGACCGGGCAACGCTGATCCGCCGCCTATCGTTTAACCTGATCGGATTGCCGCCAACACCCGAAGAGGTCGAACAGTTTGTCAGCGACAATGCTCCGCATGCTTATGAGGACTTAGTCGAACGCTTATTGGCCTCGCCTCAATATGGCGAACGTTGGGGCAGGCTTTGGCTCGACCTGGCACGTTATGCCGACACCACCGAATCCTGGCTGGGCAGCACACCGAACTCCTACCGTTATCGTGATTGGGTGGTACGAGCATTCAATGACGATCTGCCCTATGACCAATTCGTACGACGTCAATTGGCAACCGACAGCCTCGCGGAGACGGGGCCAGAAGACTTGCCGGCTCTGGGCTTCTTAGGTCTGAGCCCGACCTACTTTAAGGAGTTGCTCCTGCCGCCGGACATCATCAAGGTGTTGGTGGCCGATGAATGGGAGGAGCGCGTCGATGCGGTGGGGCGAACCTTTCTTGGCTTAACCATCGCCTGCGCGCGTTGCCATGATCATAAGTTCGATCCGATCAGCAACGAGGACTACTATGCCTTGGCCGGAGTATTCGCCAGCACACGGATGATCGACCGCCCGCTCGTCGCCCCCGAACATTATGCAGCCATCGACGCGGCCAAAACGCAGGTCGCTGAACGGTCCACTCGAATCACGGAGCTCCGCAAGAAGAACTCACAGGATCCCCAGATTGCGGAGCTCGAACGCGAGATCGCGGAGATCAAAGCAGCGACGCCCTTGTACGACGCTCCGGTGGCCAATGTCGTAACCGACGAGTCTCTGCACGTGTTGCCAGCAGGTGATGATCCGCAAGCCGGTACGAAGCTGGTTTATCGCCCTGAACCGCAAGACCTGCATCTGGCGATTCGCGGCAATCCCAATCGCCCTGGCCAACTGGTCCCCCGACGGTTCATCACGGTGCTCTCGCCCGACCAGCCGCGGCCGCTACAAACCGGCAGTGGACGAGCGGATTTGGCCGACGCGATTCTCGGCGAGGCGGCACCGCTTGCAGCCCGCGTGATCGTCAATCGCATCTGGACCGCGCACTTTGGCCGCGGCTTGGTCGACACGCCAAGCAATTTTGGCCGACTCGGCACCGCACCGTCCCATCCTGACCTGCTGGAAGACCTCGCCGCACGGTTCGTCGAGAACGGTTGGTCGATCAAGTGGCTGCATCGAGAGATCCTGCACTCGGCGACCTATCGGCAATCCAGCGCTTATGATGAACACAAGTTTGCGCTCGATCCCGACAATCGATGGTTGTGGCGTATGAACCGCAAGCGGCTGGAGATCGAACCCTGGCGTGACGCGATGCTGATGGCCGCTGGCAAACTCGACCTGACCATCGGCGGCCCCTCGGTCGCAGCCGACGATCCGGCCAACGTGCGCAGAACGCTCTACACCACGGTCCATCGCCGCGAGTTATCCAAGATGCTGCAATTGCATGATTTCCCTGAGCCGAGTTTGCATAGTCCGCAGCGGATGCACACCACCACGCCGCTACAAGGTTTGTATGTGCTCAACAGCCCGTTTGTGACAGCCCAAGCGACGGCGCTGGCCGAAAGATTATGGCAAGAAGTTCCGGGGAGCCCCGCTGATCGTGTGCAGCGAGCTTACCGGTTGTTATTTGCCCGACCTGCAAGTGAAGCGGAGGTCGCCTTAGCCGAGACCTACCTCCAGCACGCGGGAGTCTCGCCAGCGATGGAAGCAAACGCGGTGCCTGAAGCCTGGCGCAGTTATGCTCAGGCGTTGTTAGGAAGCAACGAACTGCTGTTTGTCGATTGAAACCGATCAGCGATGCGACGCCCCCCTTTGCCGCTTCGCTGCCCCTTCCCGCCTGATCGAATCCCGCCGATGTCCACGCACCTCCCCTCGCCTGTGTCGATTCCCCGCCGCGCGCTGCTGCAAACTCTCGGAGGCGGTTTAGGGGTAATGGGCGCTGCGCCATTTTTTGCGAATCCTGCTCAGGCCGGCACTGCGGGCTTGGCCAGTCAGGCGGTTCACTTCGCGCCGCGGGCCAAAAGGGTCATCCATTTGTTTATGAATGGTGGTCCCTTCCAGGCCGATCTGTTCGACCCGAAGCCCCACTTGGCTAAGTACGCTGGCCAGCGTCCCGAGGGAGCCAATCTACGGACAGAGCGGCCGACCGGCGGATTGCTGCCGTCAACCGCCACCTTCGAGCAGCGCGGTGAAAATGGAGTTCCCGTCAGCAACCTGTTACCACGACTCGCTGAACATGTCGATGACATCTGCGTGCTCCGGTCCCTGCATGCCGATAACCCGAACCACGGGCCGGCGCTGATGCAGATGAACAACGGGACGATTTTGCCGACCCGTCCCAGTATGGGCTCTTGGTTTCTGTATGGCTTAGGATCTGAAAATGAAAATCTGCCGGGCTACATCGTGCTCTGCCCTGGACGACCGGTGCGGTTTGCCGAACTCTGGACCAGTGCCTTCCTGCCCGCGTCTTTTCAAGGCACCTATGTGAATCACGCGGACCTCACTCCGAGCAAGTTGATTCCCTATCTGCAGAACGAAATCCATGCGGCCAGCGATCAGCGGCGACAACTGGATCTGATGCAGCGTCTCAATGCCTTGCATCTGCAAGCGCGCGGTCCCGACAATGCGCTCGAAGCTCGAATCGCTTCCCTGGAAACTGCCTTCCGCATGCAGAGCGATGCCAGCGAAGCTTTTGACCTCAGCCATGAAACGGCGGCCACGAAAGAAGCTTATGGCAGCGGGCACTACGCCAATGGCTGCCTGCTTGCGCGTCGCTTGGTCGAACGCGGCGTGCGCTTCGTACAAGTGTATTATGGAAACGGCCAGCCCTGGGACACCCATTCAAATCACAACACCGCGGTCCAGAAGTTGTGCCAAGATATCGATCAGCCGACCGCGGCGTTGCTGACCGATCTCAAGCAGCGGGGGATGTTAGAAGACACGCTGGTGATCTGGGGCGGCGAGTTTGGTCGCACGCCGACGAGTGAAAACGGCGATGGCCGAGACCACAATCATCACGGTTTTTCAATGTGGCTAGCCGGTGGCGGAGTGCGCGGTGGGATGACGTATGGCGAGACCGATGAGTTCGGTTTTCGCGCCGTCGAGGATAAGGTTCACGTCCACGATCTGCATGCCACGATCCTGCACCTGCTGGGACTCGACCATGAACGACTGACCTTTCACTATGCCGGGCGCGACTACCGGTTAACCGATGTCCATGGCCGCGTGGTGAAAGAAATCCTACTGTAAACACCAGCAAAGAAAATCTGCATGGTGATTCAATCTCTCAACATGCGTTCAAGCCCGATTCTTAAGTCACATAAGCCGCACCCGAATGCTCTCTCGTTTACTGGTCACCGCGTTACTCACCATCGGCATCACGAGACCTGTACTCACGGTTCAGGCGGCCGAGCCAGCGGTAACACCGCTGCCGCAAGCGCATGCACACAACGACTATCTCCACGCACGACCGCTGCTCGACGCGCTGGATCAGGGATTTACCAGCGTCGAGGCGGACGTCTTCTTGGTCGACGGCGACCTATGGGTCGCTCATACCGAGCAGGAACTGGATTCTCAGCGGACGCTACGGGCTTTGTATCTTGAGCCGCTGCGGGCACGCAGCCGGAGCCAGGGCGGGATGATCTATCCTGATGGCGGGCGATTTCAGTTGCTCATCGATCTGAAGACGCCAGCTGAGCGGACTTACGAAGTGCTGACAGAAATCCTGAGCGAGTACGCCGACATCATGACGGTGGTGCGGGACGGCACGGTCGAGGCGAAAACGGTCGACGTGGTGGTCTCGGGCAATCGGCCGTTAGCGATGATGCAAGCTCAAGCGGTTCGTTTTGCCGGCGTGGATGGCCGCTTGAGCGATCTCCATTCGGATCTGCCGGTACACCTGATGCCGCTGCTGAGCGATCGCTGGGGAGCCCATTTTCAGTGGCGCGGAACCGGGCCGATCAACGAGACTGAGCGACGCCAACTGACCGAGTTCGTTGCTCGCGCTCACGCTGCCGGGCGCCGCATTCGCTTTTGGGCGACGCCGGAGACCGAAGAGTGTTGGCAACTCCTCCGCGACGCCGGCGTCGATCATATCAATACGGACAAGCTGATAGAGCTCAAGCAGTTTCTCAGTCGCCCGTAACTTCAATCACTTCCACGGCGGTCACTCGGCCCTCACGATTGGAGCCGCCAACCAATACGAATCGATTGTCAGCAATCGGCAGCATACGGTGGAAAAATCGCCCGGTCGGCAGCGTGGCCACCACTTCCCACTTCTTGCCATCATCCGTCAGCCGCTGCAAGGTGCCACTCACCGTAGTGACATACAGTCGGCCTCCGGTGGCAAAAGCGGCAGCTCCGAAACCGGCCATTCCGCTTTCGCCAACCAGTTCGGGCCCCTGCGTCCATGAGTCGCTCTGCGGATCATAGACGTCGGTTTCAAGGGTGGTGTCATCACCCGAAGTGATCCCGCCGATCGCGTAGATTCTGCCATCATGTGCAGCCACGGCGAGCGCTCGCCGTTCAAACGGCGCATTCGCAATCGGCTGCCACTGCAAAACCTCTTGGGAAAGATCGAGTTTCCAGGCCGTCTCGTGCCAGACGCGGCGCGCGTCACCCGCCATCGCCCAGCCACCAATCACATAGATGGTGTCCCCTAGCACCGCAGCATCAAACGAGGAGCGGGCTTCGGGCAGCGGCGGCAAATCGCTCCACTGCTGCTGTTGGACATCAAACCGTGAAACGGTCGCTACGGACCACAGGTCCTGTTCTTCGCCAGCCTGATTGCGCGCTTCAAAGCCGCCGATCCGGTAAAGGCTCGAACCATGAGCGACCATCGCTAGTCCCTGCAACCGCGGCCCCTGGGCAATCGTCTCCCAAGTCCCTTCAGCAACCTTCATCCGCAGCAAACGATCGTTCTGGGCATCGGCGGAATACTGATGAGACGCCCCCATCGTGCCCCCGTAGACGTAAACAGCATCATCGATCACCGCTCCGCCGAAGCTGGTCAGCGTCGTCGGCAATGCTCCCAACTGCTTGACTTGCAGAGGCTGATCGGCAGTGGCCGGGACATTCAGGGTAAGGGTGACGTAATTGCGAGTTTCATCGTATTGGGCGTCCCCAACTTGACCGGCCACCGTTTCGATATGGCGGGCTCGTATGGAATAGCAACCTGG
>CALELC010000500.1 GCA_937904535.1 uncultured Planctomycetaceae bacterium | reverse complement strand
CCCAGCCTCTCTGAAAGGCGGACGCGCTCGTCTGGCGTGGCCTTCAGCCACTCCTGCTGCCGGAATGTACCTAGTTGCGAGGCGGGGATGGCCGACGGCGTTGGAGCTGCCACCTCCGGGGCAGCAACCTGAGCAACGCTGTGCCGCGGGGCACTCACGAGGCCCCCGGCGACCGCGGCGGCGGTCAAAATTGTGTGGAAGAGGAGGGTGAAGTTTGACATTACTCTGCTCCTGAAAGGGAGACCTGAAGAATGAACCCCGGCACCATGCCGGAGTCCTCATCGCGGTCACACGAACCGCGTGTTTGCCGGAAGATGCAGCTTTCCGTGGCCGGGCCAGCGGACGCTCAAAAGCCCCACCTGGTAGTCGTCGTCGATCGTGACCGTGATCCGCTCGGGTGCGAGCGACAGGGCGAGCTGAACAGCGGAGGCCTTCAGTTTCGCGAGTCGGTTGGCTGAACGACGATGCTGGGCCCTGCACTCATGGTGCCGCATCCGGGAGATCACCCTCGCGCGTGACCAAGCTGCCTCCGCCGCGTCAATTCGAGAGTCTTCGAGAATCTGTCGAAAGGTAGGTCTGTGCTTGTTCGTCATCTCTGTACTCCCTTGTGACTGGTTGTGCTCTGGTAATCACACCAATTGCAATGGGTGTGCCATGAACTCTGAGTATCGCGATGGAAACAGAGTGAAATTAGTCGCAACTTATTTTGTAAAAACGATTTTTGGTCGGTTATGTGATCGTGAACTGTGTGACTGAACGGCCCCAAAACACAACGTGAATGGTGGAGTCACCGCTTCTGTGGTAATCTGGATAAGTGTTTGGTTGTGGCTGTGACAAAAGGGGTGGTAATGGAACATCAAAAACGATTGGTGGCGTGGATCGGGTATCACGACCTCTCCGCCATGGGTCAGGCGCTGGGCGGCGCCACGTATGCCGATGTCGTCGCGGCGATCGGTCAGCTGAGGACGGCGCAGAACGAGTTTGGACCGATCCGCACGCTGACCTCACAAGTCGACTTCCAGCGGATTCACTTGCTCAGCGATTACGAGTCCCATCCGGAGAAGTACGGGGACTCCATTGCAAGCGTGATCAGGAGGTTCAGCGCGTGGATCGGCCCCAAGGCGCAAGTCCATCCCGTGCAGCTCCGCGACCCGACCAGCTATGAGGATGTCTTCAAAGTCTCTGATGGAGTCTTGTCTGAAATCCGCAAGGGATTCGACGCCGAGAAGGAGCGGCTTTGCATTCATCTGAGTCCGGGCACACCGACAATGGCTGCAGTATGGGTACTCCTCGCGAAGACTCGATTTCCGGCAACGCTTTACCAGACACATCGGGGGCAAGTTCGCGAAGAGACGATCCCGTTCGACATCCAGCTTGATTACCTGCCTGAACTGCTGAAGGAGCCAGATCGCTCGCTTGAGCTGCTTGCTTCGTCCAGCCCGAGCGAACTCGAGGGATTCGAAGAATTGATCGGACAAAGTAATGCGCTGAGGCTTGCCGTCGGGCGCGCACGGCGAGCGGCCATCCGGGACGTCAACGTTCTGATACTGGGTGAGAGTGGCACGGGGAAAGAGATGATCGCTCGCGCCATGCATCGCGCGAGTCACCGAGGCCGAGACGACGCCAAGTACAAACGGTTTGTCGCGATCAACTGTGCGGCGATCCCTCGCGAACTCTTGGAAGGCGAGTTATTTGGCGTCGAAGAAGGGGCGGCCACCGACACCAGGAAGCGGCAGGGGGCATTTGAGCTGGCTGATAAGGGGACGCTGTTTCTCGACGAGGTGGGCGAATGCAGTCTTGATCATCAGGCAAAGTTGCTTCGCGCGCTTCAACCACGGCCAGGGGAGCCCCCCTGCAGGCGTTGGATTCGTCGCGTGGGGGGAGAGGCGGAAAAGACGTTCGATGTTCGGATCATCGCTGCAACGAACCGAAATCTAATTGAAACATTATCGCTCGGAGGCTTTCGCGACGATCTTTACTATCGCTTGGCGACAGTGACGGTGGAGCTGCCTTCACTTCGAGAGCGCACGTCGGACATCCCCCTGCTCGCCAATGATATTCTGGGGCGAATCAATCGAGAGTTTGCTTCAACCGAGCCTGGCTACGAGAACAAAGTGCTGACAGCGCCGGCAATGCGGCGGCTTCGCGAACACCACTGGCTCGGCAACATCCGAGAATTGAATAATGTGCTCGTACAGGCAGCCGTCATGGCCGTCGGCAAGGAGATCGGGCGACGTGACATCGACGCAGCTATCGTCCAGCGTCCCGCGTCATCATTGCAAGGCGCGTTCTCCCGGAAGCGCGGTGACGGCTTCGACCTCCCCAGACGCCTTCGCGAGATCGAAGCGGTCTTCATAGCGGATGCCCTTGAGGACGCTGACAACAATCAAACCCGTGCTGCGAAACTTCTCGGGATCAGCCAGCAGGCCCTTAGCAAGAAACTACAACAGAGCAGATCATCGAAGTGGTACAGGATGTGATTCAAAGCCGACATCTGCAGCGGTGCATCAAATGCCCAGTGGCTCCGAGGGTCAGCGAGCATCCGCGTGCAGAGTTTGATCGAGCGAGCCCATGTCTATCGCCTTTCGCCCCGCCTTCCAAACATGCTCGCAGACGATTGCGGAGATTGATCCTGCCGAGCAGAGCAGGCGCGTTTCCCGTCCGTGCAACGGGGATACTTGATGCCGGGTTCGGCGCTCGCAATTCCTTCCAATTTAATGGCATGCTGCCAACCGTCGCCGAAGTCGTACTCATAAACGAACTTCACCCGCTCACCAGCTCCGGCGATGACTTGGCTGAGTCGGACCTTCGTTCATCGATGAGCCGAATGCCGAAATCGGCATCCATCGGATCAGGCGTACCATACTGCTTCTGGCCAACCTGAAAGCGAAGGAGATGGTAGTCCTCCCACCCCATGGCCACCTGGATGATGTCATGCAGCGTCGCCAGTGAGCAGTCGTGAGTTTCAATCCGGCGCCAGATTGGTGGATCACTGCCAACGAGCGTCACCTTGGGCCGCATGACCTTTTGGGCTGCACTTTCGCGGGTCAGGATATCACTCGACTTGTCGACGATGTGTCGTAGCGAGTTGCGCATCGTCCCGGTCGGGGCATCACGGATCGCTTTCAAAGCTGCGTCACGGAGTCGTTCGATCTGCTTCTGCGTGAGCGAAATCGTGCGCTCGTTCTTGGTGTCGAGCATGAGAGAGTCAACCAGTTCCGGCAGCAGGTCACTGGCGACCAGCCGCTGGGCACAAGTCAGTTGCAGGCCAAGAGTCTCACTCATGCAGATTCCTCACGCTGTCTCGAATTCAGCCGGATTTTCGTCGCCTGCTTTTGGAGTCGCACGGCCTTCCTTCTCTGTCGAGCGACAATTTGAACCGTGATCTGGATTCCAGACTGACAAGTCGACGCGCAGCCGCTGGACCATGTCTCTTGGCAGGTCAACAGCCCCGGTGTCATCGCTATCCTCACCAAGGTACTCGTCTTCTGTACCGATACCGGCCTTTTCACGCTTACGCTTCTCGGTCTAGACTTGCTCCATCTCGATCCGCCCCTCAACTCTCATGTCACCGCCGAGCGTGACCTCGAATAACTGTGCTCGCCGGTACAGTTCCTCAAACATCCGTTCATCGTAAGTCGCCGCCAGGTAGGGGACCGCGATCTCCAGAGTTGGCATTTCCTCACCATTGCCACCCAGGCGTTCGCGTTCGACCTTACTGCCAATTCGATCGACTCGGCCAGTCCGTTGTTCAATCGTTGCCGGGTTCCAGCAAAGATCGTGATGGATGACGTGCCGGCACTCGCGGTGGAGGTCGATTCCTTCTTGGTCCACGGAGGTTGAGATTAGAACTTCGGGGCGATACGGCGTGTTGAAGCCAAGAAAGTAGCGATCGCGATTTTGGGTTCCGCCTTTCACAAGTTGGACAACATTGCGATTCTCAGCGGCGGCATGGTATCCAGCCAAAAGGGCCTTGTTGCTCTTAGCCCGAACCAGCGTTTCAAAATAGCCATGGACACGATCCTTAAGGGTTTCCAGATGGCCGTCGAGCTGCTTGACGCAACGTTCGGAGAGATAGTCGGCCCATTTCTCGGTGTTGTCTCGCTCAACGTCGGTCAAGTATCGCAGCAAGAACTCTTCGGCCATCAGGATGCGGCGGAATACCTGATCAGCAACGGTACGGGTGGTCAGGTCCAGCTTCGCCAACAGGTCTGCATGGTGCTCCACAAGTATCGGAAGCCGCACGACCTGAGTATTGATGATGCCCGCCTTGAAGTAAGGTGCAACGACCTCTCCGATTGCGTCATTACGGAGGCGTCGAATCCACGCGGAAACCTTCTGTTCCCGAGAGTCGCTTCCCTTAGTCGAGGATGTCTCTTCGTCCAACTCCTCGACTTCCAGAGGATCGTTGCTGCCGCTTCGTGCCTCTGGGTCAAGATTCTTACGGACTCGACCAGCCCGTTCGCTTCGAGAAAGTGGCTCACGGGCTTCGAGCCAACTTGCTTCGGTGATCGGATTTTCAAGCCAGCCTTGCTTGTTGTGCCAGGCAGAAAGGACATGATGTAGCCAATCTTGCCCAGGTTGGATCTCTTCCCACACCTTCACTGCAACGTGCTCGGTGGCGGCCAGAAGTAGGCGGCGATCTGGCTTTTCATTCGCCGCCGATTCGCCCCACTCCACAAGTGACTCGGCGACTTCACGCAAGTGGCGTTCGGTTAGCTGAAGTTCTTGTGGGATGCCCGGCGCACCACCATCGACCTGGCTGAGAAGCGGATGATCCTGGATAAGTGAGAACATCGGCTCACGACGATTGAAGAACCGGTTGCGGAAGTTCTCGAATGCCGTGCCTTCGCCAAAGACTCGCAATTTCACGTCGTTGAGGTAGCGGTCGATCTCTGCCTGTACCTGATCGCGGATGGTCTCAGCTGTCTTTGTAAAAAGACAGAAGATCAGCGTCTTATGGCCCCGCTTGAAGAACTCCAAAGCACGTTTGGCCGTGGCCCGGACTTTGCGATGCTCACGGTCAGGATCGTGTTCGTTTGTCCGATGACCGATCATCCCATCCAAGACAGCCCGATAATCTTTCAACAACGGATTCGGGGCGTCCGCGAGCTTTCTCCAGACAGCAGACGTTTCCACCAAGTGGCGATAACTCCCTGTCAATTCTGCTCCCAGTCCCGGCAGGCCCTTCTCATCCTTTGCCAGGGCCACAGCTCGCATCATGACGTAGTGTGCCAGTTCATCGTGGCCCCGCACCTCAAGCCCAGGTGCCCAACTGAGGTGCAGCGTGCCATTTTCGTCACCGACATCCGAGTGCCGGCCTACGAAGTGTTCACGATACCCGCGTGGATGCTGGTGCCGTATTACGAATGGATGAAGATGCCGCTGTAACTCTGTATTGAGCTGTTCCAATTCCAAAGCAGCTTCCAGTGCATGTGCAATCCGCGGCGGCCGAACTTGTCTGGCAAATTTGCACTGTTCGGATGGGGCGCCGCTACTCACCGCCTGCCATGTTTCTTCGATGGTCGCCTGATTTCGAGGTCGAAGAGCCCGCCACCGGCGTCGAAAGACGTCGCCAGAATCCCGAGAGGACTTCATGGCTGCCGAGAGCTTCTCTACTGCGGCGTTCAGCGCTTCGTGCCGATCCCGAGGAAGTGCCAGCATATTCCGGAGCTTCAGGATGCTGAGCAACTCATCCTGTCGGAGCTGAAATGGAGTTGCGGACAGTCCAAGCATCCGGCAGACACGGCCGCTGAGCAGTGTTTCCAGATGTTTGCGGGCTTGAACGTATTCATTCTTCAGGTTGTGAACTTCATCAATAATGACGAGGGGGAGACTCGGAAGTTCCCCGGCGATTGCCATGCGGGTCAAATCATCCAGCGCGTCCAGTAGTCGTTTTGCGTTCCAATCTGCAAGGAGACGGTCAATGCGGGGACGGATGCGTTCATCGTCGATAACTCGCTGAAATGCTTGATACAGGTTTGTGCAGATGCCGCATTCTTCCTTCCACATGCCGTATGATCTTCGAAGGTCCAGCAGTTCTGCAACGTT
>CALELC010000499.1 GCA_937904535.1 uncultured Planctomycetaceae bacterium | reverse complement strand
CGTCCCGCAGGACCTTCACCGCGACTTCGCGGTCGATCGCGCGTTGATGCGCCTGATAGACCACGCCGGTGCCACCGCTGCCGAGTTGGCCAACCAGCCGGTACTCGGTTTCGTCGGTGGGTCGCTTTCCGGGCCCGACGACCATGCGAGCGGGTACAAAACCTTCGGACAGCCGCTCCTCGATCGCTGTTTGGCCGTTGGGAATGAGCGTCCGGTTGTCGCGCCATTCCGGATGATCGATTCGCCGCTGCCCCTGGTTGTCGACCTCCAGCGTGACCGTCAAGGAGATCGACCGAGCCGCCGTCGCCCGTTGCATCAGTTCGGGATCGGCCAGAATCGTTTCCAGCAAGGTGTTACCGACGCGGGCCGATGGATCGTTCATGCGACCATTCTAACTGGCTTGGGCAGTGCAGATAATCCCAGCCTAGGTGCCCAGAGACCAGCTCAACCGGCCTGCAACACCTGCTTGCCGATCTGCAAAATTTCACGGCTTTCCAACACGCGGTCATTGGCCACGAACAGTTCTAGCAGCGATTGGCGGTGAATCTTCATCTTCAATCCACCGACGCCGATCGCGCCGTAAAGGACCCGGCCATCCCGTTCAACGGCCTTGGCAGTCGGGCTGAGTCCAGCGATCCCGGACGGCGGCACCGCATTGAGGTCGATCGCGACCCGAAGCGATTCGGGAGCGGCACCCAGTGTGTCGGCATCGATCAGTTCCACCCCCGCAGCCCCGCAAGTGATCACGATGCTGCACTGGGCGAGAAACTCAGCGGTTTCCGCCTTGCCCTCGATTTGCCACGGCCGGATGTTCACGTCGTTGCCATGCTTTTGCAAGCGTTCACCGATCGCCTCAGCCGTCGCTTGGGCACGGGCAAGGGAGCGTGACCCGAGCTGCACCGTGCTCCCTTCAATCGCCGCCATTTCCGCGACCCGCTGCCCGACAGGGCCGGTGCCCCCGAGCACACCAACGCTCGCTCCCGCAAGTGAAACATGTTTGGCGGCCGAGAGGATTGCCGCGGCAGCCGTGGTGTTGCATCCGCCAGCGTCGAGCATCACCGACACCCGCACCGGTCCGAAGAAGCACTTGCGGACTCGGTGCAACAACCGCTCCGCGGCTCCTACGTCGTTGCCGCCAATGAAGATCGCGGTGTGCCGCAGCGCGTCGCCGCCGCGAGTAAACATCACACCATGCACCAGCGACGTGACGTTCTCGGGCGTCACGCCGCCATGTCGAAACAGATGGTCGACTCCTGCGTCGACGGCCACCACGCCGTCAAAGGTGCTCGGCGCGGCGTCGGTATCGAGTTGCAGGAGAATTTTGGCGACCATCGGGTAATTCCGGAGTTTACTTAGAAACCCTTGAAAGGATGCGAAGCCGAATCCTTGTAGCCGAGCATGTCGTCAGCGGTCGGGAAGCCCTTCATCGCGTTGGCGATCGCTTGCTTGGTGGCTTCGTAGTTGTAGTTGAAGATCTTCTGGTCATCTTCGGCTGCCGGATGGATGAACACGCCGCAGACGATCACCAGGTTTTCAGCTTGGTCTTTCGGAATCACCCCGTCGCCGACGCTGTCAGCGACCGCTTTGGCAACGGCCATCTGAGCGGGTCCGAACATTTGCGTGACTTGCTTGAGCCCCTTCATGGTCACTTTGGTGATCATTACGGTCGAGGGCTTGATCGGCTTATTGGGCTCCAACACAGCCAGCAAGCTCGTGTGCCCTTCGCTTTGGGTGGCAAGAGCATTGGCGAATGCGGTGCCAACGGGGCTATCCTTGCTGCCGATCATCAGGTCGATGTGCGCGACTTCGTTGCCGTCGCCGGACAGCGCTTCACCGATGTAAAACTGCATTGCGATACTCATCTAGAGAGGTGGTTGGGGCTGGTCATAACCGGCCCCGATGGTAACAAACCGCTGCGGCGACGCAAGAACCCGCTAGCATCGACATACCCGGAGCAACTTCGATAACGGTTCCCAATCCAACTCAGCCGACGCTGATTCTCGTCGGCGGTTCAGTCCGTGCCGCCGCGACCGACGCGGTTGCCGCCGGTTACTCGATCGTGGCGATCGACCGGTTTGGCGACCGTGACCTGCAGGAGATCTGTGATCAGTGGTTTCCGCTCGATGAGCACTGGCAGCGACATTTGGAGGCTTGGCCTGGAGCGCCGCTTATCGGCACGGGTGGTTTTCCCTGGCATACCGCCCACCTTTGCCGCGATCGCTTGGTCGCTTTCCCCCACACCGACACCTTTCAGTCGCTGCGTGAACCGGAGCAGCTTCGCCGCGCCGCCGAGAATTGCGGCATCGCCTTTCCCCAGACGATTTCGAACTTCCAGCATCAGACAGAGTCTGTGGCGAAGGCGATGCCAGTGCCGGCAGGTCGCTGGTTGCTCAAGCCGCGGTATGGCACCGGTGGCATTGGCATTCGCGACGCCTCCGTCGGCTTGCTCGAGAGCGCCACGGCTCCAGCCGCGGACCCGTCCGACTTACAGCAGTGGACCGCGGGCCGACCGCTGGGCGCGTGCTTCTTCAGCCGGCTGCGATGCGGCCAAAGGCACACACGCTTTTTGGGAGCGTTTGACGGGCTCACCCATCGCCACCACCGCGAATGGCGTTGGCTGTACGGTGGGTCGCTTGGCCCGCGTCCCTTGCCGCCTGAGTGTCGGCAAGTTCTGGTGCAACTCGGGGCGGAGTTAGCTTCGCGTTTTGGCCTTGTCGGACTATTCAACGTCGATCTCCTTCGTCGCCGCGATGGTTCGCTGGTGCTGCTGGAGATCAATCCGCGGTATTCAGCGTCGATGGAACTCTTGCGATTCCCCGCAAGCCGCCACGACCCCGGCAGGTGGGCTTCGCTAATTGATTGGCACCTGGCGGCGTACCAAGAGCACGCCGGAGAAATCGATTGTGATACCGCCGACGAGCGTACGAGTTGGCTATCGCAAGCAATCGATCCGGCTAGCTCAATCAGCTATTCCACTGCCGGTTACGATGCGGATTGCATTCAGCCAATGGCGTCGGAGTCGGCGTGCAAACGAGTTGTATACGCGGCGGCCCCGCTGCAGATTGACTGCTCCGCAGCAAGTCTGTCCCGGCGGTTCGACTGTCTGGCGCAAGTCATGCCGGGCGTGCGGATCAGCTTTCATGATTTGCCGCCGCGCGGAGACACCGTTCCCGCTGGTGCGCCGGCGCTGAGTGTGATTGTCCGCGGACCGCAGAGCCTGGTTACTCTCCGCCGTCTGGCGCAGCGGATCGCTGCGGAACTTCGCCGCGACCTACGGGCGCCGTGACTCCTCTGGGCTATACTGGCGGCATGTTAGACTGCGTTGGCGTCGTTGGGGCGCCACAAGCGACACTCCGCCCAGGCCTAATCTGGCCTCTCCTGCCACAAGATCCTGTGGGATGATGATTTTGACTCTTTTCGGCTCGAACCGTCTGGCACGCCCAAGCGTGCTTCGAAAGACGCTCCTCGTACTGCTGGCCTGCTGCGGCAGCGACGCGCTGGCCCAGCGTGAACTAACCAATATTCCGGCTCCCGATCCGGTTGCCGAGCGGGCGGCGATGAAACCTGCCGCGCAAGCCGACGTCAACTTGTACGCGGCCGACCCAGATATTCGCAAACCGATCCAGGTCAATTTTGATGCTCGCGGCCGGTTGTGGGTTGCCAGCAGCGAAGTCTACCCCCAGATCGAACCGGGGCAGGTTGCCAACGACAAGATCATCGTGCTCGAGGACACCGACGGCGATGGCGTCTGCGACGTCAGCACCGTATTTGCCGAAGGCCTCCTGATTCCCACCGGGGTGATTCCCGATGAGTTTGGTGGGGCGTATGTCGCAGCCAGCACGGAACTGCTGCACTTCGCCGACACCGATGGCGATGGAGTCGCCGACCAGCGGCGAGTGGTGTTCAGCGGCTTTGGTACAGAGGACACGCACCATTTGATTCACACCTTGCGGTGGGGCCCTGACGGTTGCTTGTACTTCAATCAATCGATTTACATTCACAGCCACATCGAAACTGCCTACGGCACTCGGCACCTCGATGGCGGCGGGATCTGGCGTTACCGCCCGGAAACCGGCGAGTTGGAAGTGTTCTGCAAAGGCTTCGTGAACCCTTGGGGACACTCGTTTGACGAATACGGCGAGTCGTTTGTCACCGACGGGGCAGGCTCCGAAGGGATCAACTACGCGTTCCCTGATTCGGTGTTTGTCACTTCCCCGGGCGCGATGCGTTGGCTCACCGGGCTCAACCCCGGCAGCCCGAAGCACTGTGGCTTGGAAGTGATCTCTGGTACGCACTTCCCTGAACAATGGCGGGGCGACTTGGTGACCAGCGACTTCCGTGGCCAGCGGGTCTGCCGCTTCACGATTGCACCGTCGCAGAGCAGCTACACCAGCCGTCAGCAGCCGGAGGTACTGGTCAGCAGTCACATCGCGTTCCGTCCCATCGACGCACGGATGGGGCCGGATGGAGCGCTGTACGTGGCGGACTGGTACAACCCGATCATTCAGCACGGCGAAGTCGACTTCCGCGACGAGCGCCGTGACCGCGAGCATGGCCGCATCTGGCGCGTGCACTTCCCCGATCGTCCGCTCGACAAGTTGCCCGCGTTCCATTCGGCGAGTGTGGCCGAGTTGATCGAGTTGCTCGACAGTCCATCGCTGCACTTCCGCCAATTCGCTCGTCAGTACCTCTGGCCCCGTGTCCGCGAAGACGCAGCCGGCGTGATGCAAGCGGTCGCCAAGTGGCGTGACGCCGCAGGTGACGATGCGGCCCGCGCTCGACGGGCACTGGAACATCAGTGGTTGGGCGAAGTCGCTGGTAGTTTCCCGATCGATTCGTTTGAACAGATCGCAGCCCTGCCGCCGGGTCCTGCCAGTCGGACCTCGATTCGCAGCGCCGTCCGCGCGGCAGGCTTCGATCAACCGAAGATCGCAGAACGATTACGCACAGCCGCTCTCGGTGACCACGCCCCGTCGCGACTGGAAGCGGTCGTCGCCCTCGGACAACAGCAAGGCCCCAGCGCCGTTGCGGCTGCCGAACTGCTGATCGCCGTCGCCAACCAGCCGAGCCTGTTGGCAGCCGACCGTGAGTTGGAGTTTGCACTCTGGCAATCGATCCGCAGTCTCAGCGATAGCTGGGTGGCGGCTCTGCGGGCGACCCGCTTGCAGTGGCAACCCCATGCGGACGGATTGGCCTACGCCGTTTCGGCTGCCGCCAACGAAGCGGCCGCCGATGCCGTGTTGCCGTTGTTGGCTGCCGGCGCGATGGACGACGCTCAGCAACGTGCCTTGATCACAGCGATCGCCGCCTCAGGCACCCCCGCCACTCTGGCCAAGCTGCTGCAATCGGCACTGGAGAGCGCCCCAGGACAAGACGTTGGGCCCGTGGGCGCGGTCGTGCTGGAGCAATTGATTCGGCGAACGGCTCGCGACCGGGCAGTTCCGCAGGATGCCGCGGGGTTGCTCGCGCGGCGGTTCCCCTCCGCCGATCGCTTGCCGCAGCAGGAAAGTGTTGCCAATCTGGTGATCACTGCCGCCGGCCTCTGGAAAGCCGAAGCGCTCTTGCCGCAGGTGTTGGCGCTGGCCGAACAGACCGAGCGTCCCAGCACGCAGTTGGCCGCGCTACGGTCGCTGGGTCAATTCGAATCTGCGGAAGCAACTGCCGCCCTCGAACGCTGGGCAACGCGGGGCCAAGGTAACGGTCGCCCCGATGCGGCGATTACCGCCGTGCTCGCTCTGGCCACGCGCCATGCGGATCGTGCCGCTGCTGCCGCGGTGCCACTGTTGGCAGCGCTCGAAGATTCCGCAGCGGCCGATCGGCTGATTGTTGAGTTGCGTCCGAATCAACGGGTTGCTAAACCGCTCGCCGATCGGCTTGCAAAGGCGCAGTTGTCCTCTGATCGTGCCCGGGGACTGCTATCAGCGGTTCGCGGTGCCGGCGGAGACGCGGGCATCGAAGAAGCCCTGCGGGTTGCCGGCAAGCTCGATCAATCGGGCTGGGTACCGACGCCAGAACTGGCGGAGCAAATCCTGGCCGCTGCCCGAACTGCTGGCGATCCGGTACGCGGAGAAGCCATCTACCGTCGCACGGAGTTGCAGTGCGTGATCTGCCACGCCATTGGCACGTCGGGCGGGCTGGTTGGTCCGAACCTGATTTCGCTCGGCAGCAGTTCCCAACCCGACTACATCCTCGAGTCGTTGTGGCTGCCCGATGCCAAGATCAAGGAAGGCTTCAATACGATTTCGGTGCTCACCGACGATGGCCGTGCTACCTCGGGCATTCCGATCGGTCGCAACGACGAAACGCTGCGGTTACGCCTGGCCGACGGCAAAGAAGTTGAGATCGCTGTCGAAACGATCGAGTTCGAGCAACCCGGCAAGTCGCTGATGCCATCCGGGTTGATGGATAAGCTCAGCGCTGAGGAACTGCGTGATCTAGTCGCGTTCCTGTCGGCTCTCGGGCGAGTGCCGGAGTTTACGGTTGCCGCCGATGGAGTGATCCGCAACTTTGAAACGCTCGTGTTCTCCCCCGAGGCCAATCGCTTGCTCAATCGGACCAGTACCGACAGCGTGACCCGCGACGATGCGGCCCTGCTGTGGCGGCCGATCACTTCCCGAGTCAGCGGTCAACTGCCGGTAGAAGAACTCGACACGTTTAAGTTGCACGCATCGACACCGCGATTGTCGTTTGTTCGCTTCGATGTCACGGTGACCGATGCTCGCTCGACTCCACGGATCGCGCTGCCCGGTGAAGCGATCGACGTTTGGATCGATGGCAAACCGACTCCGATCTCGGACTTGGCCACGCTGCGACTGAGCCCCGGTGAGCACCGCGTGGTGGTCGGTATCAATCGCGACCAGTTCAGCGGTGAGTTCCGCGCGAAAGTCGCGGGCGAGTAGGGAAGCCAGCACCATCCCAGTGCCGGCCAATTGCGGGTTTTGGTCTGCGTTTGCCGCAGACGGATGCCAAGCGTCACAGCGGCCGATTGTAGCTGCTCATTTCAACGGCAGGCACAGGGTTC
>CALELC010000498.1 GCA_937904535.1 uncultured Planctomycetaceae bacterium | reverse complement strand
GCTGACGCTGGCTGAAGCGGTCGATTGTTATCTGTTCAATAGCCAGATGATTGCCGACCCGCTGACGCCGCACCGCCTCACCCTGATCTGTCCGATTCAGGTACAGTCCTCCGCGCGTGCCGCTGCGATCGTCGATTCGCTGCTGGCGGATGAAGGGCCGATTGCGGCGGTCCGATTTGTCGACCTGACCGAGAGCATGAGCAATGGTGGCGGTCCGGCGTGCCTGCGATTGCGGGTGCCGATGACGCGCCAACAGTGGCGGTCACTGCCGAGCTCAGTGCGATTTAGCGACGCCTTAGCGGATGATCTGCTGGAAATCGTTCGGCGGACCTATCCATCACGCGTCACCGCTGCTGATTTGTCGGATCCCCAGCGGGCGACTGAAGCGCGGGCCGCCACGGCCGCAATCCAACAGCGACTCGGTTTCGCTGCGGAATCGCGCTAACGTTCTCAGCGCGGGGCCGCCGCCGATGCACGAGCATCGCACGGACCTACGGCATCTTTGGGTCGGCCGGTGGTCGACCTTCAAGCGTTCCGCACTTGAACAAAAGCGGCGATTTCGCCGACTTTGGTCGCTCCGGCGCGGGTGGGAGGCCGACCGATCGAGCGGTTGTGGGCCTCAGGGAAATCCGGTTGAAGGATTGGTTGCGTTGAAAAATCGACGCCGACGAAGCGGATTTGGCCAGTTCGGTAGGAACGGCAGCGGTGATTGCGGATTTGCCGCTTGTTCCCATTCAAACGCACTAAAGATTCGGACCGAATATTCTCGACATAGTATCTCGGGTGACCATGTGTTCTCGGCTCGCAACTCCGATGGAGATGGACCGTGGACATAAGGGCATCCCGGTTGGGGGGAATTTCTGGGAATCGCTCTTTGGCGGGACCGGGCTTGCGTCCGGTTGGCTGAAGTCGGCGACCGTTCTGATGCAGTTAGTCGACGCGCCGTGAGGGATTGCGGAGCGTTGATTCGCGGTGCAGTAGGACGTTCTGCAGCTCTTCTCCCTCACTCGGTCGCTCTGTGTAGATCGGCCGGAAATTTGCATCGCACCGGCTCCTGTGTCCTTTCCATTCTCTGGCGATTCATGGCTCTGATTTTCGTTGCGACGATCGATCAGCCGACCACGGCGTGCAGGCCCACTGCGCGACGGGGAGAAGCCGCTGAGGGACGGGAATTGCACAAGCCGCTTTCTTTTTTTCTTCATCGCGAGGATTCCGAACCGGATCGCGTTGCATTACGCAACCGGCTGGCCCCGACCCAGCCGTTTTCGCCACTCCCGCAAGCCTGCCATCGTCCCACCGAATGTCAGGCCTATCGGTCGTTCAGGAGCGAGTCAGTCGCGATTGATCCGCCGGCCACCATCGCCGCACCTCCGTGCGGCTTTACGAGCCGGTCGATTGCGCAGCTGGAGAGTACCACCAAGCGAAAACAAATAGGGGGCCGACAAGTTGATGGGTTCCGACGCACCATCAGCTTTGATAAGAATCAACGAGGCGTTTGGGAGCACCTGAAATGAAGGTCTTCACAACTGGACAGGTCGCTAAGATCTGTAAAGTAGCCCCGCGAACCGTTAGCAAATGGTTTGACTCGGGACGTTTGAAAGGTTATCGCATTCCGGGATCGCAAGATCGCCGGATCCCGCGCGATTATCTGATTAAGTTTCTGAAGGAACACGGGATGCCCCTGGGCGACCTGGAAGACGAAGCGATGGCCAAGTGCCTGATCGTCGCCCAGGACCAGATCCTGATCGAAAATCTCAAGCGCGAGCTGCCTCCGGAAAAGTCGTTCAAAGTGGCGGTCGCTGCGAGCGGTTTTGAAGCCGGCATTCAAGCGGAAAGTTTCAGCCCCGACTGCATCATTGTCGACTTCTCCATCGGGAAGATCGAATCGGTGCAGATCTGCCAAAACCTGCGCAAGAATGTCGACTTCTCCGAAGTCATTCTCATCGCTTTGCTGCCTGACGATGGCCAGCCGATGAGCTTTGATCGTTCGGCGATCAACGAAACGTTCAAGAAGCCGTTCGATGCCCACTTGTTGGCCGAACGACTGCGAACGCTCATCGGTGTTAAGAAAGAATTGGTCTAAGTCGGTTCGCTGACTGACCTGTTCCCAAACGCGCTGCAAACTTCAAACAGCCGAGCACAGGCGGGTTCGACGATCTGGTTCCGCATCAGCGACTCTCCTCGCAGCGGAATCAGCTTGTTCGCAATCCGGTTTTTTGTTCGGCTACTCAAGACGTCGTGAGTTGCATGTTACCATGCAGTTCACGACGTCTTTTCGTTTGATTCCCGAGAGGACATTCGATGTCGCAACCGCCTATTCGGTCCACGCACTTCGATGCGGCAGCCTCCGGCGTCATCGCGCAG
>CALELC010000497.1 GCA_937904535.1 uncultured Planctomycetaceae bacterium | reverse complement strand
GGATCCTGGCCGAGTCGATCGACTTCAGCCGCCAGGCTCAAATCGAGGCGATCCGCTTGCGGCAACCCGCTCCATAAGCGTAAAGCTGTAACAGCCGCAAGTTCGAGGACCATGCTCGCCGCGCCGCTGGCCTGCACGCTCGCGCCGCCGCGACGCAGCCAGCGAAAAATTGGGGAAGGAGTGAATTTGTCGCAGCGCCAACGGTTTACAGAGTGTTCAAGATTGGCAGCTAAGCGAAGCAATTCAGATCCGGCCATCCAGGCGAGCTGCACTGGTTGACTGCGTTCAACGGAGGGATGTGTTTCAACTGTGACAACGATCTCACCGCCGCGGAATCGGCGGATTCAAACCTCTCGGCCGGCACCGGCGACGGTTGCTGAAGTCTCTCCACCGGCCGAAACACCGCCAGCCGAACCGGCTGAGCAACCCGTCGGGGCATTGGCCCCACTTGCTTTGCCCGTCTATCGAATGTTCTGGGTGGCGTCGCTGTTTTCCAACACCGGCACCTGGGTTCACGAGATTGGTGCCGGCTGGTTGATGTCGACGCTCGATGGCTCGCCGCATATGGTCGCCGCCGTCCGAGCAGCGATGGCGCTGCCGATGGTGCTGCTGGCGATTCCAGCCGGCGCGTTGTCGGACCGGGTCGATCGTCGCCGACTGATGTTGACAGTCCAGTGCATCATGATGGCGACGGCCGCGTCGATCGCGCTGCTCACCTATCTCGATCGCATCACTCCGGTCGGACTGTTGGCGCTCACCATCGTGATGGGCTTAGGGGCGGTGCTACACGTGCCGACTTGGCAGGCGACGATCCCCGAACTCGTACCGCGAAATCACTTGCCGCAAGCCATTGCCCTAGGCAGCGTGAGTTTTAATCTCGCACGTAGCGTTGGTCCGGCGCTCGGCGGGATGCTGATCGCGATCCTTGGTACTTGGGCTGCGTTCGGCGTGAACGCAATTTCGTTCGCCGTCGTGCTGCTGGCCGTATTTCTCTGGAAACGCACCTCTTCGGCGCCCCGAGTTGAGGAGTCGTTCGTGCAGTCGATGCACGCGGGACTCACGATGGTGTTGCGGCGTGGAGCGATGCGTCAGGTGCTGGTGCGAGTGGTGTTGTTCGTGCTGCCGGCTAGCTCACTCTGGGCGCTGCTGCCGCTGATTGCCCGCGAGCAGTTGAACTGGAACGCCAGCGGCTATGGCTATCTCGTTGGTGCGATCGGGCTGGGGG
Organism: uncultured Planctomycetaceae bacterium; assembly: GCA_937904535.1. Taxonomy (GTDB): domain Bacteria; phylum Planctomycetota; class Planctomycetia; order Pirellulales; family Pirellulaceae; genus UBA6163. Next base: position 5,229 of record CALELC010000497.1, on the reverse strand, counting down.
CCGTTTTGGCGGCACTCTGGCTACCGCGGCTGCGGGCCCGTTTCGGCGTGGAATCGACCTTGTCGGTGTCGATGCTGATGTACGCCGTTGGGCTGGCGCTGCTAGCCGTGACAAGCTGGCGGTCGGTCGGCATTCTCGCAGCGATGCTGGCCGGAATCGGCTGGATGTCGGTGATGACAACGCTCAACTCAACCGCCCAGATGACGCTGCCTGACGCGATGCGAGCGCGCGGTATGTCGAGTTACCTGTCCGCAATGTCGATGGCGATGGCCGGTGGTGCAGTGATTTGGGGCCAATTCGCTTCGCGTGCTTCGCTTCCCGTAGCTTTGGGCCTTGCCGCAGCGACTCTGGCGATTGTCGGTGTCGGTATGTTCGGAGTGCGGCTGCGACAACCGCGGCGTCCGCCGTCGGCTCCGATTGTCGATGTCACCGCTCCCTAGAAAAAATCCCGGCGACATCTCGGATGCCGTCGGGATTTTTGTCTTATTAACATGGGCAGTGCGGGCAAGCCGCACCGGGATCAGGAATCAGCCAGCGGCGTCTTCTTCTCGGTGATCGAGGGCGAGTTGGGCGCCATCTCAGCGTTCAGCTCGAGGTACGAGGCCCATTCCGCTGGCAGGTTGTCTTCATGGAAGATTGCTTCGACGGGGCATTCCGGCACGCAAGCCTCACAGTCGATGCATTCTTCGGGGTGAATGTAAAGCATCGTCTCGCCCTCATAAAAGCATTCGACCGGGCAAACCACCACGCAATCGGTGTACTTGCACCGGTCACAGGGCTGGGCAACGACGTGAGTCATGACAGAACACTCCGCTTGAAAAACTAAGTTGTAAAAAACGAATAGCGAGAGAGCTCAGTCGCCCTCTCGCGTCAGCAAAATTCAATCAACTGTAAGCGGCGACCACCCTGTCGCCACGATTCGGCTAGACCTGCGGCAAGCCGTGATCAGCCAACAGCACCGCTTCCAGGTACTTCTTCAGCGGTTCGATCTTGGCTCCCTGCACCACGTCGTTGGCAAAAGCGAAGATCAACATTTTATGGGCCAGCGGTTCGGGGATGCCCCGCGACCGCAAATAAAACAGCGCCGTATCATCCAGTTCGCCCACGGTTGCTCCGTGGGTGCAACGAACATCGTCCGCGTAAATCTCGAGTTCCGGCTTGGTGTCGATGACCGCATCATCCGACAGCAAGATCGCCTGGTTGCTCTGCTTGGCGTCGGTCTTCTGCGCATCAGGATGGACGTGGATCCGGCCGTTGAACACCCCGCGCGCATGATTGTCCAAGATTCCCTTGTACATTTCATGACTTTCGCAGTTCGGCTTCGCGTGCTCGATCCGCGTCCGGCAATCAGCTAACTGATCTCCAGAGATCATGTACAGACCGTTGAGGATCGTTTGCACCTGCTCGCCATCGAGCGTGCAGGCGATTTCATTCCGCGACAGCGCTCCACCAAAGGCAAAGTAGTGGTTGCGATAGATGCTCTGGCCGCGCTGGTGCACATGCGTCGCAGCGATATGGTGAGCAGCGATGGAGTCGCTCTGGAGCTTGTAGTGATCCAGTTCCGCTTCATCGTCTAGTTCGATCTCGAGCACCGAATTGGTGAAATATGTGGCTCCCGGCGAACCGACGTGCGTCTCCAAAACTTGAACGTTGCTGCCTTTGCCGAGCTTGATCAGGCTCCGTGGAAAAGAAGCGACTGCCTGCTCATCGCGCTCCGTAATAAACACCAAATGAATCGGTGTCTCCAATTGCACACCAGCGGCAACGCTGATCACGGCACCATCTTGAAACATCGCTGTGTTGAGCGCCGTTAGCGAAGCATTTTCAAGGCTTGCCTGCTGACCGAGTTGTTCGCCGATCTGATCCGCCTGGGTCCGCAGCACCTGCTCCAGGTGATTGACCTGAACACCCTCGGGCAATTCACCGATCCGAGAAAACTCCGCTGCAAACCGGCCGTTGATAAATACCAATCGGTGGAAGCTGTCGTCCAACAGCGCCTGTGCCGCCAGTTCGCCAGCGTCATGCACCTGGCCGGGAACGCGCGGCGTCAGTGGAGCGATGAAATCCTGCTTGGCCAGCGAGGCGACATTCGTGAACCGCCAATCTTCTAACTTGGTCGTTGGAAAACCAAGCTCACGAAAACGGGCGAGCCCGCGGCGCTGGAGGTCGCGCAGCCACTGAGGTTTATCTGCCCCCAGTTCCTGCTCGAACCGCTCAAACTGCTCTTGGTAGGAAGTGGTTTCCGTCACGATCATGTTGCTTGCTGAATGCGAAATTTGAATCAAATTGCTGGCTGAACACCGCTTAGGCGGGCGTGCCGGCCGGCTCCAGGAAGGCGTAACCTTCAGCTTCGAGCACCGTGGCAAGGGTCTTGTCACCAGATCGCACGATGCGTCCACCTGCCAGGACGTGCACGAAATCGGGCACGATGTAATCGAGCAAACGCTGATAGTGCGTGACCACGACAAACGCGCGATCGGGGCTGCGAAGAGCGTTTACCCCGTCAGCGACGATCTTGAGCGCATCAATGTCCAAGCCCGAGTCGGTTTCATCCAGCACAGCCAGCTTGGGCTGCAGCATGGCCATCTGCAGCACTTCGTTGCGTTTCTTTTCACCGCCCGAGAAGCCTTCATTGACCGAGCGTTCCATCATGCTCTTGTCCATGCCGAGCTTGGCTAGGTTGGTCTTGAGCAGATCGAGGAACTCCGAAGTTTTGATCAGCGGCTGTTCCTTGTACTTGCGGATCGCGTTGATCGCAGCCTTGAGGAAGTACTTGTTGCTGATCCCCGGGATTTCGACCGGGTACTGGTAAGCCATGAACAAGCCCAGAGCGGCCCGCTCCTCAATATCGAGTTCGAGCAAGTCGTGACCGTCATAGGTCACCTTGCCTTGGGTGACTTCGTAATCCTCACGGCCCGCCAATACGTGCGCCAGCGTGCTCTTGCCGCTGCCGTTGGGGCCCATGATGGCGTGCACTTCGCCAGCCTTCACGGTCAAGTTGATTCCGCGAAGGATTTCGGTGCCTTCCGCGCGGGCATGGAGATCAATGATTTCGAGCATCGTTATGGCGTGTGCAGATAGCTGAAGTTGATAGGTTGTGAGTGATAGGGCTGGCAGGAAGTCCAGCGATGGCGCTGCCGAGGCAGTCTTGCCTCCCCGGCAGCACCGCAGTTCAGCGAGCTGAACCCTGGTGATCGGCCAGCCGGACTAGCCGACACTGCCTTCGAGGCTGATGCTCAGCAGCTTGCGGGCTTCGACCGCAAACTCCATCGGCAGCTCTTGGTAGACCTCTTTGCAGAAGCCGTTGACGATCATGTTGACCGCGTCCTCAGTCGGAATACCACGTTGTCGGCAGTAGTAGATTTGATCTTCACCGACCTTGGAAGTCGAAGCTTCGTGCTCCACCTGACTGGTGGTATTGCGGACTTCGATATACGGGAAGGTGTGCGCGCCACACTTGTCGCCGATCAGCAGCGAATCGCACTGCGAGAAGTTCCGCGCGTTGGTCGCGTTCTTCTGAATCTTGACCAGCCCGCGGTAGCTATTTTGACCAAACCCTGCCGAGATCCCCTTGGAGATGATGGTGCTCTTGGTGTTCTTGCCCAAGTGGATCATCTTCGTGCCGGTGTCCGCTTGCTGACGGTTGGCCGTCACAGCAACCGAGTAGAACTCGCCGACCGAGTTGTCGCCTTGCAGAATCACACTGGGGTACTTCCAGGTAATCGCCGAGCCGGTTTCGACCTGGGTCCAGGAGATCTTCGAGTTGACGCCGCGACAGGCACCGCGCTTCGTCACGAAGTTATAGATCCCGCCCTTGCCGTCTTCGTCACCGGGGTACCAGTTCTGCACCGTCGAGTACTTAATCTGCGCATCGTCCATCGCGACCAGTTCGACGACCGCAGCGTGGAGTTGATTCTCATCGCGTTTGGGTGCCGTGCAGCCCTCGAGGTAGCTGACGTAGGCACCTTTCTCGGCCACGATCAGCGTCCGTTCGAACTGCCCGGTGTTCTGAGCGTTGATGCGGAAGTAGGTCGACAATTCCAGCGGGCAACGGACACCTTCAGGGATGTAGCAGAACGAACCGTCGCTAAACACCGCTGAATTGAGCGCTGCAAAAAAGTTATCTGCGGCCGGCACCACCGAACCCAGGTACTTTTGCACCAGTTCCGGATACCGCTGCACCGCTTCGGAGAACGGGCAGAAAATGACGCCAGCGTCCTCGAGCGTCTTCTTGTAGGTCGTCGCGATCGAGACGCTGTCAAACACGGCGTCCACTGCGACACCGGCGAGCGCCTTCTGCTCTTCGATCGGAATCCCCAGCTTTTCGTAGGTTTCCAGCAGCTTGGGATCGACCTGATCCAGGCTCTCCAGCAGCGGCTTCTGCTTCGGAGCCGAGTAATAGATCATGCTCTGGTAGTCGATTGGCGGGTAATGGACATGCGGCCAAGTCGGCTCCTGCAACGTCTGCCAATGACGAAATGCTTTCAACCGCCAGTCGAGCAACCACTGCGGCTCATTCTTCTTTGCCGAGATGGTCCGAACCACTTCTTCGTTCAGACCGGGCGGGAGCGCATCGGCCTCAATGTCCGTCACGAACCCATGCTTGTACTCGCGCTTGGAATACTCTTCCAACAGAGCGGTTTCGGACGACATGAACAAAATCCTTCGGGCTAAATGAAATCGTGCAACGTCAGTCTAGTGTTTGACGAGCAAAAATTGAACGCCCACACCCACTTGGGGGCCAAAAACACAGGCCTTATCTCCCTTACCGCAAGCTCACGGGGCCAGATCACAACCCAATGTTGTGCACCAGGTAGCACGACGCAACTCGTGCGCCGAGCCAAAAGAAGTGTCCGTGGTTGCAGCCAAAACCGTTTGCAAGGCGAGCTTTGCAGCGGCGGTGCCGCAGTCGACCGGCAGTCGTTGACCGCTACGATCTGAGCAACCGCAGCCGCGGAATCAGCCTCCGGCTTCCGCTCGGCGAACGGCGTGTTCGATACGGTTGCGTATGGCTCGAGGTCCCAGGATTGCGAGCGTGTCGAACATTCCAAAGCCGGCAGCCGTACCGGTCACCGCAACTCGCAGGGCGTGAATGATCTGCCCGATTTGCACCCCGCGCTGCTCACAGAACGCCTTGAGGCCCTGTTCAGCTCCCGCCGCGTCGAAGGGCGAAATCGCTTCGACTTCAGCCGCAAATCCCTGCAGCAGATCCACCGCCCCATCGGCCTT
>CALELC010000496.1 GCA_937904535.1 uncultured Planctomycetaceae bacterium | reverse complement strand
GCCACTTCTTTGATCCTCGGGCTGAGTCTGGAATCACTGGACATTCGCGTCCGCATTGGTCACAGTCCGGAGCAGTGGTTTTCATTACCTTTCGCACTCACGATTCCATCCCTCGAGAGCTCTATCAGCGCTGGGAACAGGACAAAAGGACTTGGCTCCAAGAGCATGGCTACCAAAGCTCCGCAGACCTGAAGCAGACGCTCACTCAGCTCACACGTCACGATCTCGCCTGCTTCCGCCGCAGATTCGAACGCTTGAAAGAGGACTGTGCCGACGAGGGATTGGGCGCTTGCCTGTTGCGGCAGCCCGAACTACGCCAATTCGTCACCGAGTCGCTGCTGCATTTTGATGGCCAGCGTTATCACCTGGGTGATTTTGTCGTGATGCCCAATCATGTCCATTTGCTTGCAGCGTTTGCTGACGAACAAGTGATGCGGAAACAGCTTGCGTCGTGGCTGCACTGGACGGCACATCGGATCAACCAGCGAACCGGCCGCCGCGGCAGTTTTTGGCAAGAAGAGCCCTTTGACCACTTGGTCCGCAGTGCAGCGCAGTACGACTATTTGCAGCAGTACATCGCCAATAATCCCGCCAAAGCAGGGCTAGCGGCAGGCGAGTTTTACTCCTATCGCCGGCTGGCGGAGGATTGACGGGTGCGGAAGTACGGATGCCCTCAGGGTCATCAACGTGGCTGAGCGTCTGCGTTGCCAACACCGAGCGTCGCCGATCGCTCCGTCGATCGGAGCTCTGGAACCAAGATGTTGTCTGCTGACCGGCAGGCTTCTCCCGTGTTCCGACCCCAACCCTAAATCGACCGGCGGAGCGGTCGACCACCGAGCGTCGCCGATCGCTCCGTCGATCGGTGCTCTGGAACCAAGACGTTGCCTACAGGAGCGCCAGACTTCTCCCCTGCTCCCGCCCCCAACCCCAAATCGACCGGCGGAGCGGTCGACCACCTTGCGTCGATCAGTATTCCGGTGCCCCTCCACCGAAACTGCAATCATCTCTGCTTTCGCCACAGCCCCCAGTTCGTCCCTCAGGACAACTTGCCGGGCTGGCGTCAACCGCTTTGGGTTGCCGATTAGCCCTGGACAGGCTGCGACGGGAGTGGCATACTTTCTAGAACATCATTTTGGCCGCACGCCGCCGATTCGCAACTCACACCGTTTTCCGGGCCTTTCGCCCCGCTCCATCGATCCCGCTATGCCAAATACTTCGACAGCCCACAAGCGTCTCCGCCAGAGCGAAAAACGCCGTGCTCGTAACCGTGCCCGTCGCAGCGCTTTGCGTACCCAGATCCGGAAGGTCCGCGCTGCCGTGCTCGCCGGCAACCTCGATGTAGCCGCCACCGAGTTCCGGCTGGCCACCAAACGCCTCGATCAAGCCGCTGCCGGCAAACTGATCCACTCCAACACCGCCGACCGGCTCAAGAGCCGCCTGAGCGCCGCGATCAAGAAGGCTCAGCAAGCGACGGCCGCTGCCTAACTTACTCTGCACTTTGGAGGCCAGCAGCCATTTGCCGCTGGCCTCTGGCTGTCGCCACCCTGATCCCGCGAGCGACGCACCTTCGCCCTCTGCCAGCCAGCCGGCTGCCACGGCCCTTTTCGGATCACTCCAGGCACCGCGGTCGCTCAACCGCGCCGGCACAACGGTGCCCCATTCGCCTCATGCCGCCAAATTGGCGCCCTTTTCCCTAAACTGCCATCGCTCAATCGAGCAACTCGGCCTTGCCGATGTTATCCTAGAGCATGCGGTAAATCATTGCCGCCGCCTTGATTCGGTTCAGGGTGCAGGAGCTCATCGGCGAAGCACCGCACGGATTGCCTCGCGTTGCCTCGCGGCGAGCATCTCTTGTGCCCATCATCCCAACTTTTCTCGTACTCAGCGTCTGGTAATGGCTCGAACTCTCCAAGATTTTTCGGATCTGCTCCTCCAACGCGGCGTCATCAGCCTGGACCAGCTCTCCGAGGCTAGCGAACTTGCCAAAACGACCAATAAATCGGTCGGCGATGCGCTGGTTTCGCTCGAATACGCGACTCCCGAGGAAGTGACCAAGGCGATCGCCGACTTCCATCACATGCCGTATGTCGACCTCCGCGAGCACCGGATCGCCGACGACGTGATCGAGCAAGTGCCGGAGTCGGTTGCCCGCGAAAACACGGTGCTGCCTTATTCCAGCGAGGACGGGGCGATCCGCGTGCTGATTTCCGACCCGTACGACATGGAAGTCGTCGAAAAGCTGCGGTTCATCCTCAACAAGAAGATCGAAACGGCACTGGCACCGCGAACCGCCATCGTCGAAGCGATCAACCAGTACTACGGGCAGGTCGAAGGCGAATCGGCTGACTCGATGCTGCAAGAGTTCACCGACACGGCGATCGACTTTACCGAAACGACCGACGATGCGAGCGGCGGTGGCGACCAGGACGAAGACGACAACAGCGCCCCAGTGGTGCGACTGGTCAACCTGATGATCCAGGAAGCGGTGCAACTGCGAGCCAGCGATATCCACCTCGAGCCGTTTGAGGACCGCATCCGCATCCGCTATCGCATCGACGGCGTCTGCGTCGAACGCGACTGCCCCCCCAAACGAATGCTCTCGGCAATCGTCGCCCGTATCAAAATCCTCTCCAAGATCGACATCTCGGAAAAACGCCGCCCAACGGACGGCCGGATCAAGATCACCGTCGGTGACAAGCAGCTCGACCTGCGAGTCAGCATCATTCCGACCAACCACGGTCAGTCGGTCGTGATGCGACTCCTCGACAAAGACAACATCAAGGTCGGTACCCGCCAGCTCGGGTTAGCTGAGCGCGACTTCAAGAACTTCAACTCGCTGATCAAACGACCCAACGGCATCATCCTCGTTACCGGTCCGACCGGTAGCGGTAAGACCACGACGCTCTACGCGGCGCTCAACGCGCTCAACCGCCCGGACCGCAAGATCATCACCGCGGAGGACCCGGTCGAATACTACCTGCCGGGGATCAACCAGGTCGAAGTCCGGCACAACATCGGGCTGGATTTTGCTCGCATTATCCGCGCGATGCTCCGCCAGGCACCCAACATCATCCTCGTCGGTGAGATGCGCGATCACGAGACCGCATCGATGGGCATCCAGGCCAGTTTAACGGGACACCTGGTATTTAGCACACTCCACACGAACGATGCGCCCAGTGCTGTATCACGAATGGTGGACATCGGTGTACCATCCTATATGGTGGCTAGTAGCGTGATCGCGATCCTCGGACAGCGACTCGTACGCACGATCTGCCCCCGCTGCAAACAGCGTTACCAGCCCCCAGAGAGCGTCATCGCCGACTCGGGAATCCCGCCTGAACTGGTCCGCCAAGCCGAGTTTGCGCGCGGCAAAGGCTGCTCCTATTGCCAGCGCAGCGGCTATCGCGGCCGCATCGGGATCTACGAATTGATGCTGATCAACAGCCGGATTCGCGAGATGATGTTCAAGAATGCGAGCACGCGAGACCTCCGCGAAGCAGCGATAAAAGGCGGCATGACAACGCTTTACGTTGACGGCATGCGGAAGGTCTGCCGCGGCATCACGACATTCGAAGAGGTCTACCGGGTGGCGAAGCGGACCGAGCAAGAGGCAGAAGCTTTCTCTCACGTCGTCAAAGAGTTTTAACTCCGGTAGTCCGGCCAGCGTTGGCTGGGGGCGAGAGCTCGCCACCAACGCTTGGCAACGTCGCCCTAATTCCCCTCATCTGGCGACGAGACTCTTTGACCGCTGCGGCACGGCGTCGCAGCGGTGGCGCGAATCGACGCCATTTTCTCGAAAATGCCAGAAAGATTCGCTTTCTGGCACGGTCGAAAGATAATGTTTTCGCTGGCTCCTGCCACTTGAAGGCGTGCTAGCGTTGCCTTGTTCAACCTTTTCAACTACTTGATCACCACGAGCGATAGATATGGCGACGGTTCTGATTGACAAACTGCTCCACGCAGCGATCAAACAGGGCGTCAGCGATATACACATCGTCTGTGGTCAGCCCCCGGTGTTCCGCCTCCACGGCCGGATGCGGAAGCTCGATACGAAGACGCTCGAAGCCGAAGACACGGTTTCGTTGATGAAGAGCATCACCCCCGAGCGGTGCCAACGGGAGCTACAGGAGACAGGCAGTACCGACTTTGGGTTCGCGTTTGGCGACTTGGCTCGATTTCGAGTTTCGGTCTTCAAGCAGCGCGGCTTCATCTCGATGGTGCTGCGGCAGATCCCCAACGACAAGCTGACGCCGGAGCAGCTCGGCCTGTCCGAGGCGGTGGTTAAGCTCGTCCACCGGCCGCGTGGGCTGTTCCTGGTCACCGGCCCGACCGGCAGCGGCAAAAGTACGACGCTCGCAAGCCTCGTCAACATGCTCAACGAGACCGTCGACCACCACATCATCACGATCGAAGACCCGATCGAGTTTTATCACGAACACAAAAAGAGCACTATCAACCAGCGCGAAGTCGGGGTCGACGTGCCGAGCTTTTCCGAGGCGATCCGCCGAGCGTTGCGGCAAGACCCTGACGTGATCCTGGTCGGCGAGTTGCGTGACTTGGAGACGATCGAGGCGGCGATCAGCGCAGCTGAAACCGGTCACATCGTGTTCGGCACGCTGCACACCAACAGCGCCCAGGGCACGGTCAACCGCATCATCGACGCGTTCCCCGGCAACCTGCAGGATCAGGTGCGAACGCAGCTTGCCAGCTCGCTGATCGGCGTGGTCGCGCAGACTCTGGTCCCCAAAATCGGCGGCGGCCGCGTGGCAGCGTACGAAGTGATGATCGTCACCTCGGGGATCAGCAACCTGATTCGCGAAAACAAAACCTTCCGTATCAACAGCGCGATTCAGACCGGTGCCAAGTTCGGCATGCAGCTGATGGACGACGCCCTCTACAACCACTGGGCCGCCGGCCGGATCACCGTCGAAGACGCGCTGGGCAAAGCTCACATTCCCGACGAACTAGCCAAACGCATCGTCCAAGCCAAACGCGGAATGGAGAATGGGAATGGACAAGAACAAGAAGTCAGAAGCTAGAGGTCAGACACCAGACCGAGCACTTCTAGCCCCTGCCTTCGAATCCTCTAGCCTCTGACTTCTCGCTTCTGACTTCTAGCCTCTAAGATCCTCCTATGGCCCCTCGACGCATCGGACAAATCCTCGTTGACCTTGGCTTTCTGAGCGACGAGCAGTTAGCGGTCGTGCTCGAAGAGCAAGAGCAGCAGCCCGGTGCGCTGTTCGGCCGCGTGGCCGAGGACATGCAACTGATCACCGACGAGCAACTGATCCAGGGGCTGTCTGAGCAGCTCGGGATGCAGACGGTCGATCTGTCGGAGCCCAACCTCGATCCCAGCGTGCTGTCCAAGATCACCGAGACGATGGCGCAGCTCTATCGCGTCGTCCCGCTGGCCTTTGACGAAGCCGCCCAGCAATTGACGGTCGCGACCTGCGATCCTCAAAACCTCTCGATTCAGGATGAGCTGCGGACGTTCCTTGGGTACGACATCCGCATGGTGATCGCGACCCAACGCGACATTCTGCAAACGATCGAAAAGTACTATGACAGCGACAGCGAGAGCGTTGAAAAGCTCGTCGCTGAGTTGGCCGGCGACGAAGAGCTCAAAGCCGCCATCTCGATGTTGGAGAACGAAAAGTTCAACCTCACCGACATGGAAGCGCTGGCCGATTCGGCCCCGGTGCGAAAGCTGCTCAACATGGTGTTGCTGATGGCCATTAAGGACCAGGCCAGCGACATTCACTTCGAACCGTTTGAAGACGAGTTCCGCATCCGTATCAAGGCCGAAGGCGTGTTGTATGAAATGGTGCCGCCACCGCGGCACCTCGCCTTTGCGATCACCACCCGCGTCAAGGTGATGGCGAACCTCGACATCGCCGAACGCCGCCTGCCGCAGGACGGACGCATCGAATTGATGGTCGGGGGCCACCCGGTCGACTTGCGGGTCAGCGTGCTGCCCACGATGTTTGGCGAGTCGGTCGTGATGCGAATTCTCGACCGCAGCGTCGTGAACCTGTCGCTGGAAAACGTCGGTATGACGCCCGAAGCGCTGGACCGGTTCCGCAAGGCGATCGACCGCCCCAACGGCATCATCCTGGTTACCGGGCCAACCGGTAGCGGTAAGACGACGACGCTTTATTCGGCGCTCACCGAGCTCAACGATCCCGGTGAAAAACTGATCACCACCGAAGACCCGGTGGAATACGACATCGACGGGATCGTGCAGATCCCGATCGACGCCGATGTCGGTGTGACCTTCGCCAGCTGTCTCCGCGCAATCTTGCGGCAGGACCCCGACACGATCCTCGTCGGTGAGATCCGCGACTTGGAAACCGCGGAAATCGCGATCCAGGCTGCGTTGACCGGCCACCTCGTGTTCAGCACGCTGCACACCAATGACGCCGCGGCAACGATCACTCGACTAACCGACATGGGGATTCAGCCCTTCATGATCTGCGCCACGGTTGAGGCGATCTTGGCCCAGCGGTTGGTTCGCCGGTTGTGCGTCAAGTGCCGGGAAGAAGCGCGGGTCAGCGCCGACCTGCTGTTTGAACTCGGCATGGAACGCGATCAACTCGGCGATCGCAAGTTCTATCGCGGCGCCGGATGCGATGCCTGTAACAACACTGGGTACAAGGGACGTGTTGGATTGTTCGAATTAATGGTGCTCAACGACACCATCCGCGACATGGTGATGAGCAACGCATCGACGGATGAAATCCGAGCTGAAGCGCAGCGCGGGGGCATGATCACCTTGCGTGAGTTCGGCATGGGCCTGGCCAGCGAAGGCGTCACCAGCTTGGAAGAAGTTGTCCGCGAAACCATTGAAGAAGGTTGATCCGAAGTCACACCCGCTGCCTCTTGCGATACTGCCAGAGCAGCCCGCCCTCATACCTCGCTGTCCTCAGCCCGTTGTCGGGAAAAGAGCAGGGGGTGAGGGGCTAAACCACAACGCCTGATACCGAGCACTAAGAACCAGAAGCCAATCGCTATGCCAACATTCCAATTCGAGGCGATGGACGCCAAGGGTCAGGAGATCCGGGACGAAATCGATGCGCTCAGTGAGGATGAGGCGCAAACCACTATTCGGCAGATGGGCTACTTCGTCACCAAGATCACGGTGAAGAAGGTCTCTGCCAAGCAGCAAGCCAAGAAGGATCGCAAGCGCGGCTTCTCGATCAGCAAGGCAAAAACCAAACACATCTGTGCCTTTACCCGCCAGTTGTCGATTCTCCAGGACGCCGGCCTGCCGATTCTGCGCAGCCTGCGAATCCTCGAAAACAACCAAAAACCCGGCAAGCTGAAGAACGCGCTGCAGGACGTCTGCGAAGAGATCGAAGGCGGCTCAACGCTCAGCGAAGCGATGGCCAAATCGCCCAAAGTGTTTAGCCGGTTGTATGTCAATATGATCAAGGCCGGCGAGGCCGGTGGGGCGTTGGAAGTCATTTTGCAACGACTCGCCGACTTCCTGGAGCGCGCCGAATCGCTCAAACGCAAAGTGAAAGGCGCCCTCGTCTATCCGTGCATCGTGGTCACGGTGGCGATCTTGATCTTGACGTTCATTATGTTGTTCATTGTGCCGACGTTCGAAAAGATGTTCGACGAGTTCGGCCTGACTCTGCCGGCGCCGACACTGCTACTGGTGGCGATGAGCAATTACATCGCTACCTATTGGTTCTTGATCATCATCATGCCGATCTGCGCGGCGATCCTTGTCAAGCTGCTGCGCAAGTTCCGCGCCGGACGGATGGGGTTTGATATGTTCATCATCAAACTGCCGGTGTTCGGCGGTTTGGTGGAAAAGAACATCATGGCCCGGACCACTCGAACGCTGGGCACCCTGATTTCCAGCGGCGTGCCGATTCTGGAAGCGCTCAACATCACCCGTGAAACCGCGGGCAACGCGATGTTTGAGCGGATGTATGGCAAAGTCACCGAAGCGATTCGCGAAGGGGAAATCATTAGCAAGCCGCTGGCTGCCAATAGCACCCCGGGCTTCCACCCGATGGCGCTGGTGTTTTGGATGCTGCTGGGCGCCTTCCCCGGCATCATGGTGACGTCGGTGGCTTTGACCGCAAAAGGCACAAAACTTGATACCGGCACGATGCTGCAGACGTTGACCATGATCTCCATCCAATTGACCATCGGCGGCATGATCGCCGCGGCAGGCTTTTATGCCATGCGGATGAAGAGCCGCGTCGTCGATGACCTGGTAGTCAACATGGTCGACGTCGGTGAAGAGACCGGTGAGTTGGACACCATGTTGTATAAGGTCGCCGACACTTATGACGAAGAAGTCCGAGTGTTGACCGATTCGCTGACTGCATTGATGGAACCGCTGATGATTGTGTTCCTCGGCCTGGCGGTCGGGTTCATCGTGATCAGCTTGTTCATGCCGCTGGTTGAACTGATTACCGGATTGACCTAAGACCGGGACGCTTTGTTGTGAGGCCCGGGAGAGCATGTCTCAAGACCGGGCCTGACAATCTCAAATTGAATCGATCGCGACTCTAAAGACCGCCAACTGAAGACTGAAAATCATGACTGTTCTCCGACCTCAACCAAGACGACGCAGCGGCTTTACTCTGGTCGAGATGATGGTTGTGATTTTGATCATCGGCCTGCTGATGACGATTTCGGTTACGGCGGTCATGCGGGCCATGACTACCGGCCGGCAGACCGCGATCAAGTTAGAGGTCAACGCACTCGCGCAGGCCGTTGAGCGGTACATGCAAAAGTATGGAGATTATCCGCCGGACGGCAGCAGTCGTGAGGTTTTGGAACGTCATATGCGACGGGTGTTTCCACGTATGACCACTCCCGATACCGTCTTATTAGAAAAGCTCGTCAGCCCCGGCGGTACCTTTAGCTATGTGGCGATGGACCGGGCCGAAGCGCTCGTGTTCTTCTTAGGTGGGTTTAGTGAAGACCCCCTGCACCCGCTCACTGGCGAAGGTGGTCCGCTCGCGCTTGCCCCCGGCGTTGCCAGCCCCAGTACGGATCTCAGCGACTACCAGTACAACGCCACACGAGACAACTCCTTTTTTGATTTTGACCTGTCGCGGATCACCACTCGCCGAGCCGGCGACGCTGCACCTCTGGTGAGTTCCGACGAGGACGTATGGAGCGGCAATGCAGGCGAATACGCACTCGCCGGTGGTGAGGATCTATTGCCCGTCTATTTGACGAGAGCTGGCGAGTACACGCCGTACATCTACTTTGACTCACGCACTTATGGGTTAGTGGGGCCGGGTGTTTACAACGGCTTCCGCTCGCCCACAACTGGCGGAGTGCGCCCCTACAAGTCCGGGCTCAATATTGAGGCCCCGCGGAACGGATCTGCCTATGTAGATGAGGCCGAGGCCCTTAAGGCGGTGCCGTTCCACAACCCGTCGACCTTCCAAATCATCTCGCCGGGGTTGGACGGGATTTTCGGAACGATGACTGATACTGCTGGCGGATTCCCCGTGTACTTCCTCACTGAAACAGGCCGCGCCGTTTCCGTCACCCCG
>CALELC010000495.1 GCA_937904535.1 uncultured Planctomycetaceae bacterium | reverse complement strand
GGAGCGGTAGCAAGCCGCACCGCTTTGGTCAGATTTTAACCGCCACCTGCTTTCTTGGATTCACCCTATCCGAGGGGGCGGCAAAAACTTCTGCCTGCTGACACCGCTCATATTCTGGCCTGCGTGCGGATTGGATCGCAATTTACCTGCGACGCGTTCACCTTCAAAAGCCGCAGGACCGTCGAGGTTGCGATGCCAGAAGGCGCTGCTGCTATTGTTCTTGCGCGTCGAGATAACGCACATAGGCGATGGGACCAAGCACCAGCAGTGGAATCCAAGCCGCCATTGCCGGCGAAAGAAAATAACCGCCACCAGCCATCGCGGCAGCCAGCGTCTTGATGCCAAAGAACAGCAGCACGACACCCAACGCCTGAGCGATCATGCTAAACAGTCGCTTGTCACCGCGGTTGACGACCAGCGGCAGCCCCATCAAGACGAGACAAAAATCGAGCGGCGCCCGCAACATCCGCTCGTGCAGCAGGGTGTGCAGGTCTTTGCTGCTGTGAACGGAAGCGTTGCGAATCCGCCGAATCAGCTCGGGCATTCCCGCCATCCGCGTCGACCGGGGATTGTCCAACAGCACCTCGATATCGAGCGTGGTTGCTACAAAGCACTCGCCGCTCTGCAGCCAGGGCAGGTCGCGACGTGTGAACAGCACGGGACGGTCAAGGATGGTTCCCTTGGCCAAAGTGTCGATCTCAGCAGGCCGCGAGACACCGGTGACGACATAGCCGGACGGAACTCCATCAGCTGCATCTCGCCAGGTTGCGGTGCGTCCCTCGATGAGATCACCAAACCCGGGGTAAGCGGCGTACAAGCGGAAACTCGGCTGCAGGATCTGCGAATCTCGGGGCTGCAAGCCGTCGCCTTCGATCAGAATGCCGCTGGATTTATCGTAGGCCGGCAGCATCGGCTGCGTTTTGGCTTCGCGAATCTCGTCGGGCTTGCTGGTGAGCACCTCGCGGTAGGGCGGGATCACCCATTCTCGGCTGATTGCTTGAACGACGATCACGATCGCAACCAACATCAACATCGGTCGCAAGATCCGACCGTGTTTCACGCCCGCAGCTAACAACGCCGTCAACTCTCCACTGCGGCGAAGCCAACTGACGGTGAACAGCATCGCCATCAAAGCGATGATCGACGCTGTCCAGTCGAACAGCATCAACATGTAGGGGCCGTAGAAACCGAGCAGTACGACCGGGGCGGAGCGGCCGTCGCTCATCATTTTCGATAGCTCATCGAGGTTGTTGAAGGCGTGAAACACCACAAACACACCGCCGAGGCTGAGAAAGCAAATCAGCATCGTGCGAGCGAACAGCACCAGGATGTAGCGATCGATTTGTGTCATCAGAGGTCCAAGGGGCGGGCCGCTTCTGCGGAGCTGCCGGTTCCCGTTCCTGCCGGACCGGTGGCTCAACGCACCCAGAGCGCCGCCTAGGATCGCTTGACAAGCGGATCGGTGGCAAGATCGATCCACAAGCTCAGTCGCCGTTTCATGCGACAGCGGGTGGGAACGCTTGCCGCGGCACCCCTCGGGATTCCCGCTTCCACTCACTCCGCGTGAGGCGGAGCTTGGATCGAGAAGTGAACCGCCTTCGTCGTGACCGGCAAAACCAGCAGTATCGGCAAGATCGTTAAAAATTGCCCAGGTAGGCAAAACTTCCGTCGTGAGCGTCGCCGATATCGAAGGAGCATCCTCGCCACTCGTACAGTGCGAGCGGAGGTAGCTCTCCCGAGTTTCGGGGGCCGTCGATCAGCTGCGCCGTTCTTACGCGCAGCCGATCGCTCAGCCAAAGCAGATGTTTGCGAGCCGAGAAGATCGAAATGAGGCAGTTCGAAGTCGGTTGGAACCTAGGACGCAGTGACCGCGTTTGGACCCGGCGGTTCGGATGGGCCGCCGCATGGACGTCGGTGGCGGCGCTGTGGGCACCACTGCCGAGTCATGCGCAGAATGGAGATTCGAGCCCGTCCCGCCAGGAGATTGTTGAGCGACTGGACGAACAAGAAGCCGAGCTGAAACGCCTGCGAGCACGCCTCAGCGAGCTCGAGCCCGCCATCACCGACCCGCCGTTACCTGTCCTGGCTCCGGAAAGCAGGGAGGCAGCGATTGCCTGCGACGGACCCAGTAGCGCCCATGACCGCGATGTCGCCCAAGCCGCCAAGAAGGCGGCCAATGACAAGTGGACAGTCAAGCTCGGTGGCCACGTGCAGTTGGACTACATCGACTGGGCTGATACCGATGGCATCGCAGGGGCCGAGGACTACTTTAACTATCGCCGCCTCCGCCTGGTGGCAGACGGCACCGGCTATGAGCAGTTCGACTTTCGATTGCAATTGACGTTGGAGCCGGGGCAAGGTTCCAACGATAGCCCACTGGCCTCTCCGGATGTGAAAGATGCCTATCTTTCGATGAATGAGATTCCGGGAATCGGCCGCATCCGTATCGGAAACTTCTTTGTGCCATTCAGCCTCGAACAGGTTACTAACGATACCAACAATCTCTATAGCGAACGCGCGATCCCCACACAGGGAGTGTTTGCAGCGGACCGTGAAGTGGGAATCGCTCTCTACAATTCGACCGAGGCTAAAGATATTACTTGGGCAGCGGGCCTGTTCTTTGATGACCTGAGTGATACTTACAAGGCGAGGTTCGGCGATCAGCAAGGGTATCGGCTCAGTGGCCGTTTGACCGGTCTACTGTATTATGATGAAGCTTCGGAAGGTCGTTATCTGGTACACACGGGAATCGGTGTGTTGCACACCCGAGACTACGATGACACCGTCAGATTTCGGGCTCGTCCGCAAGTGCAGCGCGGCCCCATCATGATCGACAGTGGGAACTTAGCAGCCGACACCTACACGACGGGCAATCTTGAGCTCGCGGTGGTGTGGGGAGAGATCACTGTGCAGAACGAAGCGTTTCTTTGCGGTGTGGATATGCTCTCCGGCGATACCGTCCAAGTCGGTGGTGCTTACAGCCACGTGAGCTACTTTCTTACCGGAGAGAACCGGATTTTTGAACGCTTCGGTCAGCATGGCGCTCAGTTTGGTCGCGCCAAGCCGTACGTGAATTTTTCGATGCGGCCGGGACAATGGGGCTGGGGAGCGTGGGAAGCCAAGGCGCGTTGGTCGTATCTTGACTTAGACAATGTCACCGCTGGCCGGTACCACGACCTCACGGCAGGGTTCAACTGGTATTGGTCCGACCGCACACGCGTGATGTTTGACTGGATTCATCCGATCACCAGTTCCGAGACCGTGGTGGGGTCGACTGAATCTGATCTGTTAGCGATGCGATTCGACTTTAATTGGTAGAACGGCGACGCCAGCCATAATGAATGATCAGCCACAGGACCAATCCCACAGCTACCAATCCCAGGCCCCAGTAGTGTGCCCGGTCGCGGAGGTTGAGGATCTCCTCCATCTTGTCGGTAAAGTAGTAGCCGATCCAAAAGCACAGCGGGATGCTGAGCAAGGCGGCTGAGCCGTTCATCGCAAAGAACAGCCAATAAGGTACGCGCATGATGCCGACTGTCAGAAACAGCGGTGCGCGGATGCCTGGTAAAAAACGGGCTACGAAGATAATTCTGGCCCCATAACGCTGGAAATATTGCATGATCTTCTGCTGCCGGTCGACCGTCAGCAGTTTCTTCGCCATGCGATGTTCGAGGACACGCGGCCCCCAGCGATGCCCTAAGTAGTAGATAAAGGAATCTCCCGCCATAATTCCGACGAGGCAGGTACCCAGGGCCCAACCCGGCCGCAGATGTCCGGAGCTGGCGAGCACGCCCGCAGTCAGCACCGGGATCTCTTCTGGCAGAGGTAAACCCATGCTGCACAAGAGCAGCACGCCGAAGATGGCCACGTACGTGAACCGCTCGATTAGCTGACCGACACGCGTGCTCTCCAGCCTCCGCGCTTCATGGATCCGCGCGGTCTCAGCCGGTGTAATGGCGAGTGGCTCCGCCGAGCTCACCGCAATCGCTCCTGATAATCCCGGGACAGAATACACCGGTGGTTGGGCTGCCAGCAGCGGAGCGCAGCTCCAGAGCAGCAGCGCTCCAGCAAAAATCAGCGATCGAGGGTTCAAATGCATGCCAATAGTTAGGTGCGAGAGTAACGCCTGATATAGTCTACGTTCACCGGCGGCGGCTAGGCCTCGTCCCACTTCCCAGCTGCATCCCAACCACTCCCATTGGACGGGAAAAATCATGCCGCTAACGGCCTTTAATGGTCGGCGATCGCTGTGTCGGAAGCTGCCCTGCGGCGGTACAGCCATTTCTCGAGCATGATCACTGGCAGAATGACGGCTCCGACCGCAGCGGAGAGCAGCCATTCTTGTGCCGAGAGCGGAGCAGAGCCAAAGACGCGTTGGAAGAATGGCAGATAGATGTACGCGGTCTGCAGGAGCAGCAGCACGCCGATACCGAGGAACACCATGGGATTGCTCAACACGCCCATCTCAAGCAGTGAACCGTGCAGTGAACGGCAATTGAGCAGGTAGAAACACTGGAACAGGATGATCGTCGTCACCGCGAGCGTCTGAGCTTCGGCCAATGCTGCTTCAGCTGTGAAGCCTTCGTCGAGTCGGCTGTGAAAGGCGAACAGAAACAGGCCGACCCCACCGAGTGTCATCAACAGGGCGACGATCGCCGTTCGCAGCAGCACAAAGCGGCTGAGAACGGGAGCCCCGGGCCGGCGCGGCGGTCGATGCATGATATCGGGTTCGGCCGCTTCGAAAGCGAGTGGCAAGGCGAGCGAAACGGTCGCTACCAAGTTGATCCACAACAACTGCACGGGCGACATCGCAAGCAACAGTTCGCCGCTGGCGGCGCTGAACGGGAAAAACGCGATCGCACAGAGCAGGATCAGGGCGAGTCCTAGATTCGTCGGCAGCACAAAGACGAGCGATTTGATAAGGTTGTCGTAGACCTTGCGGCCTTCTTCAACAGCCGCGGCGATCGAAGCAAAGTTATCGTCCGTCAACACGATGTCGGCTGCTTGCTTGGAGACCGCGGTACCAGCGATGCCCATGGCCACCCCAATGTTGGCTTGTTTCAGGGCGGGCGCATCGTTCACCCCGTCGCCCGTCATCGCAACGATCTCGTTGTTGCTTTGCAGGGCTTTGACCAACCGAAGTTTCTGCTCCGGGGCCATGCGGGCGAACACATTCACGCGGCTAGCCGTTTGGCGGAACTGGGCATCGTCGAGCGCCGCAAGCTGGGGACCACTGAGGGCGCCGGCGGTCGTGAGAATGCCAAGCTGCGCGGCGATTGCCACCGAGGTACTGGGGTGGTCGCCTGTGATCATCTTGACGGTGATCCCCGCGTGGTGACACCGCTCAATCGCTTGAATCGCTTCCCGTCGCGGTGGGTCGATCATCCCGACAATCCCGAGCAGGCGCAGGCCAGACTGGACGTCGGCCGGGTCGAGTTGCCGCGCATCGGGGGCAGGCTTATTGGCGACTGCCAACACTCGCATGCCTTGTGAAGCCAGCACTTCGACTTGCCGCAATACTAGCCTGGTATCAACTTCGCCACATCGCTGCAAAACCACTTCGGGAGCACCCTTGAGCACGATCCTCGGACCCTCAGCCCACTCGTGTAGCGTGGCCATGAACTGGTTGTCCGACTCAAACGCGATCGCATCGAGTCGCGGGTGAGCTTGTCGCAGGGGTTCGACGGCTACACCAAGTTTTTCGGCTGCGACCACCAGCGCGCCCTCAGTCGGGTCGCCGGTGAGCGTCCACTGCGTTGCCTCTTGGCGGAGTGACACGTCATTGCACAGCGCCGCCGCTTCGAGCAACTCCGCCACGGCGGCAGGGACGGTCGATAAGGGGCAACCGTTCTGAGACAACTCGCCGCGTGGCTCGTAGCCACCACCTGAAACGGCATAGCTCGCTTGCGGCACCCACAGCGACTGAACCGTCATCTCGTTGCGGGTCAGAGTGCCGGTTTTGTCAGAGCAGATAATCGTGGTGCTGCCCAAGGTTTCGACCGCCGGCAGCTTGCGGATCACCGCTCGACGGCGTGTCATTCGCTGCACTCCGATTGCCAGCGAAATGGTGACGATCGCCGGCAAGCCTTCGGGAATCGCGCCGACGGCGAGCGCGATCGCGAAGATGACCGTCTCCCGCAATGCGTCGATCAACGGCGTATCGGTCGAAAGCATTGTCCGCGTCACTCCGATCACGATCATCAGCGCAGCAGCGATTAAAATGGCGATCGTGATGTACTTTGCGATGACGGCCAGTGCCTTGGTCATCGGCGTTTCGAGATCGACCACTTCCTTGAGCAAGGTGGAAATCTTACCCAGTTCGGTCTGCTCCCCCGTGCTCACCACGACAGCCTGGGCGGTGCCGTAGGTCACCAGAGTGCCGCCAAATACCATGCAAGCTCGATCGCCGAGCGCTGATTCGGCAGCGACGGGCAGAGTCTGTTTTTGCACCGGAACCGATTCGCCGGTCAGCGCCGCTTCGTCGACTCGCAGGCCTTTACAGTGCAGCAAGCGGCCGTCGGCTGGCACACGATCACCGGCGGCCAGAACCACCACGTCGCCGGGGACGACGGTAGCGGCGGACAGCTTCATCGGCAGGCCGTCACGAAGCACGGTGACATACTCGGGCACCATGCGGCTGAGTGCTTCGATCGCTTTGCCAGCCTTATATTCCTGAACAAAGCCGATGATCGAATTGCAGATCACCACGGCCAGGATCACCAGCCCATTTTTGATCCCTTGGCCGCTCCAGTCGACCGCCATCGCCACGACTCCGGAGGCGATCAGCACCAGGATCAGCGGGCTCTTGATCTGTCGCCAAAGCAACAACCAGGCGCTGTCGGGCTTGCTCTGTGGCAGAAGGTTAGGTCCGTATTCCTCCTGCCGCCGAACGGCTTCAGCTTGGGCCAGGCCACGATCAGAGGTCGCCAACTCTGCCAGTACGGCATCCGAGGGCAACGCATGCACGACAGCCGAGTTCGACTTGCTCACAATCGATTGCACCCATCACGGATTGGCCAAGAGACTGCAGCGCAGATCTCGGAGCGATGTTGGGCGGCCGAAATAGCGATCAGACATCGACGGCCGGCGTTCCGGTTCCGTCCAGCCGAGATGATTTCAGCCCGGTCGGAGTCCGTGAGTCTGGCGAGCGAATCTCGCTAAGCACCCACCGGAGGAGCAAGCAACCGCTGGGCCTTTACTGACCCGCTTGCAAGAAATGCTCAAAGAACGCGTAAATCACCGCGTTGGAATGCTCGTTCGGACTGTGCTCCGGTCGATTGGTCATCAGCACCCGGTTGCTATAGCCGAGCAAGCGATTGATTTCGCGGCTGTGGTTGAGGGCTTCCCAGCGCTCGACTGGGTCTTCAGCGCCACCTGATACCAGGAACGGGCGGGGAGCCATCAGCGCATGCAACTCATGCAAATCACGACCGGCAGCACGCAGTTGCGGGTACAGACCGCGTGCTGGATTGTCCGGTGTGATCAAGCCACGGGGACGCCAAGGCTTGGGATGGTAGCCCAAATACCAAGGTTCCCAGTAGTTGATGTTGGAACGCGTGTCATCAAAGACAATGCCAGGATCGGACCAAGCGGCGCAGGCGAACTTGTCGCACAGACAAGAGGCGAACATGGCCCATTTGCCGCCGAACGAGTGGCCGACGATCCCAATCCGCGAAGCGTCGACTTCGGGGCGTGACGCCAGCACGTGCCAGGCATTGGCCGCGGCGTAGCCGAGCATGGACAACGGCTGAATTTCCGCATGTTCGATGCTGGGATAATACAAGCTGTAGGTTCGCTCAGCGGTAGCTTGAGTCGTGCCGATCGAGAGTGCGACGAAGCCGCGGCGAGCTAACTGATACGCGAAATCACGGTACTTACCCTGAAGGCCGATGGCAGTCTCGGGTTCGTAAAATACGGTCACCACGGCCGGGCGGCGACCTTCACCATCGGGGACCAGCAGGTAGCCCGTCGTGGTTTCGGCGGGCGTCCAGCGGAAACGGATCTGGTGCTGGAGGAAGTTCTCACGCCGCTCGGAGCGCAAGATTTCCACTTCCGGCTGTGTGATCAGCGGTGGCCACTGGCCGAGCAACTCGGTCCACTGATCGAGGATTTCTTGACGACGCTGCTGCCACTGCTGCGGTGTTTGTACCCGCGAACCGTCGTCGCGCAACAACGGCGAGCGGTAACTGCCATCGCGATCAGCCAACTCGGGTGGCGGAACCGCAAAGGGTGCTAGCTCCTGCGGCAGTTGCGCGTCCCTGTCGGACGCCGTCGACGGAGTTGGATCGGCGGCGGACGCGTTAGGCGACTCTGCTAATCCGCTAACTAGGCCGGCAAGGAAAACCCAGCACAGGATGAACTCCGGACGAAGTAGGTACTGTCGCATAGGTAAGCAGAAAAATGCGGCGTCGGAAGTGCTGAAAACAACTCTATTTCTTGACCGAGCAACCGTCTCGGGGACTAGCAGCGGCCCGGTCGCCGGTACATCTTATTCTCAAGCCGACCACATCACCACCAAATCCTGCTCGCCCCATTCCCTGCTCCGGTCGCTTCGCTCAGCGTCCGCCCAACGACATGTTTCTCGTCGACCAATTGATTCTTGTTGCCGGGGTCCTGCTGCTGATCGGGATCCTCTCGAGCAAGATTTCATCACGCGTTGGCGTCCCCGTGCTGGTGCTGTTTCTCTTGTTAGGAATGCTCGCCGGATCCGAGGGGATCGGTGGGATCATATTTGAAGACTATAAGCTGGCCCATGGAATCGGAACCGTGGCGCTGGCGCTGATCCTGTTCGACGGTGGGTTGAGCACGCATTTTTCGGACGTTCGCGCGGTGTGGAAGCCGGCGATGCTGCTGGCAACGGTCGGGGTGTTGCTGACCGCCGTGGTCACGGGACTGGCAGCCACCTGGGTACTGGATATTTCGCTGCTCGAAGGGATGTTGCTGGGCAGCATCGTTGGTTCGACCGATGCGGCGGCGGTGTTTTCCATTCTTCGTTCCGGTGGCACCGGCTTGCCCAAGCGGTTGCAGGCGACGCTGGAAATTGAGAGCGGGTCCAATGATCCGATGGCGATTTTTTTGACCATTGGATGTATCGAGGCGCTGGCTCAGCCTACCGCCGATTGGTCGTCGCTGCTGATGTTGTTTTTCTCGCAGATGGTGCTGGGCGGAGTTCTGGGGATCGGGATGGGCTTCCTGGGGGCCAGGCTCGTCAATGGCATCGAACTAGGAACCTCCGGGCTCTACCCGGTGCTGACGTGCACGATCTGCTTGTTGACTTTTGGAGTCACCGCTCAGTTCGGCGGCAGCGGATTCCTAGCGGTCTATCTGGCGGGCGTGACCATGGGCAATTCGCGATTGGTGTATCGCAGTGGGATTCTCGGCTATCACGATGCCGCCGCTTGGCTCTCCCAAATCACGATGTTCGTGGTGTTGGGATTGCTATGTAGTCCAAGCCAACTATTGGGAGTCGGCGGTCAAGCGTTGCTGATCTGCTTGGTGTTGGTTTTTATCTCACGACCGGTGGCGG
>CALELC010000494.1 GCA_937904535.1 uncultured Planctomycetaceae bacterium | reverse complement strand
CCCGCCTGCGGCGGGATGCGGCCTGGCTCAGCTCTCCATCTTCTCCGGCTTCGGGACGGCAATGTCCTTGAGCAGCCGCTTGATGATGTCGTCGGTCGTCATCCCTTCAGCTTGAGCTTGAAAATTGGCGGCGATGCGGTGCCGCAACACTGGCAGCGCAATCCGCCGCACGTCCGCTGGGTCGACGGCAAACCGGCCATCCATGGCCGCCAGCGCTTTGCCAGCCGCAATCAGGTTCTGTCCGGCGCGTGGACCGGCTCCCCAGTCGATCAATTCTTTCACGTAAGCGGGTGCCGACTCATCGGCAGGTCGGGTCGCGCGCACCAGTCGGCTGGCGTAGCGGATCACGAACGGGCTCACCGCCACACTCTGCACCAGCTTTTGCACATTGAGGATCGCCCGGCCAGACATGACTTTGTTGGGCGTCTCGGATTCTCCTCGCGTGGTCGCGGTCAGAATCCGTTCTTCTTCCTCCGCCGTCGGATAGCCGACGCGGATGTTGAACATAAAGCGATCGAGTTGGGCTTCCGGGAGCGGGTAGGTGCCTTCCTGTTCGATTGGGTTTTGCGTGGCGATGGTAAAGAACGGGTCGGGGAGACTGTACGTATCGCGACCGACCGTCACCTGCCGCTCTTGCATGGCTTCCAGCAGCGCGGCCTGCGTTTTGGGCGGCGTGCGGTTGATTTCGTCGGCCAGCAGCACGTTGGTGAAGATCGGACCTTCGACAAATCGGAAGCTCCGCCGGCCCTGTTCGTCTTCCTCCAGCACCTGTGTGCCGGTGATGTCCGACGGCATCAAGTCCGGCGTGAACTGAATCCGCTTGAACGACACATCGAGGATGCTCGAAAGGGTGCTGACCATCAGCGTCTTCGCCAGTCCCGGCACGCCTTCCAGCAGACAGTGGCCGCGAGTGAAAATGGCCGCCAACAACTGTTCGACCACGTCCTCCTGCCCGACAATGACCTTGGCGAGTTCGACGCGCATCGTCTGTTGGTGCTGAGCGAACTCACGCAGCACGTCGCCGATGTTTCTCGGTTTGCTCGCGGGCGGGGGCGGTTCATTGCGGGACAATTTTTCGTTCATAGCCGCTTTCGAGTCGCAGATGAAGCGGCGGGCAACCAGGGCTCGCGCCCGTTCTCCCGCCCAGTGCTAAGATGGCGCGTGGCCACCGGTGTTCGAGATTCGCTCCAGAAGTGTAGAAGCTTTTTGCCTCCGATGTCAGCTAACCTCTTCGCACGCCCCACCGCTGTCCTGTTCCTCGCTGCGTACGTCCTGGTGGGCGTCGGCGGGCGGCCGGTAGTCTCCGCGGCGCGTGCGGCGGAACCGGGCACGGTTGACGCTGCCTCGGTCCAGCAAGCCATCGACCGCGGCATCACGTACCTGCGTTCGACTCAGAACGCCCGCGGCGGCTGGAAGGAATGGGTCGGCCAGCCCGGAGGTCTGTCAGCGCTCTGCACGCTCGCGATGCTGACGGCGGGAGTTCCGGCGGACGATCCGGCGATTCGCTCAGCACTGACGTACCTGCGGCGGCTCGAGCCCGACACCACCTATTCGGTTGCACTGCAGACGCTCGTCTTCTGCCAGGTCGGGGCACCGGGCGATTTGGTTCGCATCCGACGCAACGTGCAGTGGCTCGAAGCGGAGCAATTCCGCGGCGCGGACCAGCCGCCGGGTCGGCTCGGCGCATGGCCCTATGGCCGAGGCAACGGAAGCGGTGACCCCTCCAACAGTCAATTTGCCTTGCTGGCACTCCAGGCCGCCGAAGAACGCGATGTCAGCGTTGATCCTGCAGTCTACGAGGCGGCAGCGAATTATTGGCAAGGATTGCAGCGTGACACCGGCGCCTGGGGATATTCGGTGGGCGCTCCGCCGACCGGAAGTATGACCTGTGCCGGCATCGCCTCGACCATCATTTGTCGCGGGCGGTTGGACAGCGCTGGCTCGCGAGTCGAAGACGGCCAGATCGTCTGCTGCGGCGGCGAATTATCGGAAAAGGACGTAGTGCAAGAAGGTCTGAACTGGCTCGGCGATCGGTTCAGCGTTCGCGTCAACCCAGGGATGACTGGCTCGAGCACGCTGTACTACTACTTGTATGCCTTGGAACGCGTTGGCCGGATGACGGGACGGCGATTCATCGGCGGGCACGACTGGTATCGCGAAGGCGCCGAGCGGTTGCTCGACCTGCAGGACGATTTCCAGGGATTTTGGTCCGGCGTCGGATTTGGCGAAGACGACCGCAATGTGACGACCGCTTTTGCACTGTTGTTCTTAGCGAAGGGCAAGCGACAAATCGCGATTGGACGGCTTCGCTACGGCGAGGAAGCCAACCGCGACGATGGCCAGTGGCATGAGCATCCTGATGCATCGCGGCAACTCATCCGCCGCCTAGAACGTTACTGGGGTCGCGATCTGACCTGGCAAACCGTAACGACGGAAAACGCCCGTGTGGAGGATCTGCTGCAAACTCCCGTGCTGATGATCACCGCTCGCAACGCATTGAGCTTTTCGCAGACCGATCGGGATCTGCTTAAGGATTACATCGACCAGGGCGGCAGCATTCTGTTTGAGGCCAGCGCCGGCGATGGCTGCGGCGACAGCACGGAGGTCCAGGAGAGCGTCCGAGCGCTCTGCCGCGAGTGGTATCCGACGGCGGCACTGGGGCCGCTACCGCCGACCCATCC
>CALELC010000493.1 GCA_937904535.1 uncultured Planctomycetaceae bacterium | reverse complement strand
GAGTGGGCAGAAAGAGGTTCATTGGGGAAACACACCACGGGTCTACCGAACCACAAGATAACTCTCGACGTCAGCGAGTTCACCGGGTGGCGAGCGATATCAGGATTGCCGAATCCGGTTCAATCGTCGGTGAGCCCACTTTGAGGTCAATCAACGAATCTCCGTGAATACAGGATCTTTCGCCTGTGGATTGGGGCCACTGGGCAAAATTGATTTGTGCCACTGGAGCTCGCACATTGGCGGCTAAGCACCGATCAGTCTACCGGCCTCAACAACGGAGCCAACGCAAGCTTCCCATTCACGCACGATCAACCATTGTTGCACGCAAGCTCAGATCGGACCATTAGACAAGCTCGAGCACAATACCATCGTCGGATTCTCTTCCGCCGGGACCGTGATCCCGCAAGATATCACAAATGACGTCGAAGAGCGTTTCACCTTCCCCGCTGCGCGCCCGGCACAATTCCTGGCGCACATCCTCGCGATGCGAAGCATGACAAGTCGCCAGTTTCCGTTCCAAGTAACGGGCGGTTTCCGCATATCCCAATCGGACTCGTGAGCGTTCGGCGTTCTTCCATCGCAGGATAAACCCTCCCTCTGGCGAACCGAATCCGCCGCGGAGGATGTCATTGAAAGCATCGAAATTGCGACCAAATCGATTGCCACCAAGAACCACAGCTCCGAAAATATCAAAAAATCCTTCGAGTGAATCGAAGGAGCGTCCATCGATCTCAATTACAGGCTTGTGCATTAGTCGATTCGCCCGGTCCGGGGCTTAGCAAGAATCACTCGCGACCGCTGTATCCTACTCAATCAACAACATCCTCAGGGCACGTTTACGTCGACTTGATGGTGCGCTCAAAAGGGGAAATCGGACATTCCTGATCAATCCAGCTTCAAGTTCCAAGACCGATTTGCGATACCACCTGAGCAGGATCAATCAAGAGAGCAGGTATAGCGAATCCATCAGGTCCGTGCGATCCAAAGCGAGCGAGTTCCGCTAATCACGTTGGAGATAGAGTTCAGGCGGAATCTGAAATCGAGCAGGTTGTTTTCGAACAGGCCGCGTCGGCCAGGAGATGATGCCGATGAAGAGCATCGTCAGGATCCCCAGCGCGGGCACACTTCTCGCTGTCGGGATCTCATCTGACAGTGGAGGCCTCGTGAGCGCCATGGGGACCACCATGAGTACGACCAAGATCAGAAAGCTGCGACATGTGAAGCGCGGAAGCCAGCTTTGAGGAAGCTGAACTCCGTGGCGATAGATTGAGATCGCAACTGTTATCATCGCGGCGCAAGCCATGAATATCCAAATCGTCGAAGCCAGTCGCAGAGTTGCCCCGTTGTCATGCTGAACCCAGGTCACCGTCCAAATAGGATGAGCAAACAGCGGGGTGGCTACGAAACAGCAGCAACTCAGACTATTTCGCAGGAATAACCACATCGCCGCCGACGCTACGATCAGCGAGATGGAGAAGATTGCGGCGTGAAACGCATAGCGTTCCGCCGCCGCGATGACCAAGGCGTTTGGATCGGTGATCCCCATGGTGGCGATTCCCATTGTCTTGTCCTTCTTGATGGTCAGGAGCAATGACTTATTGGACGATCAGCAAGTACAATCGCCCCCCGATTTGCTTGCTTAACAGTGTCATTACAGGTGCCAGGAAATGGTGAAGCCAGTTTCGAAAAAAGTTAGAACCGGAATATCAGATACCAGGTTAAAACTGATCGGGCAGTCCTATGATCAAGAGAACCGCAAGCGGGGCCTTTATCCGTTATCTCTAAACTGCAACAGTGACTGGCAATGTTCGCTCGTACCTCAAATCAGAACCCATGAAATCGCATCTCGTTACGCTCAATCCGCGACGCAGGCACGATCACGGAGAGGGAACCTGCTGCGCCTCTGGCTGAATCGCTGAGAGCTTGAGCTAAACAATGGCGAAATGGCGACCAGTGGGGGCGGATTGAGCAATCCTTGATGGTAGCAGATTGGGTTGGCTGCCGCGGCAGTTCGTGGTTCTTGATGGGGATGCCGCAAGCGAACGGGCGCCGTTGCTCTGATGAGATCCTAGGCTGTTACGGCGCAACGCGAGGAACTCCGACCGGCGACAAAGGTGGTCGATCGCTCCGTCGATCGAACTGCAAGACGCGGTGTTAGGGACCGCAGGTTGGCATCGAGCGTAGTAGATCAACGAAACACTTGGGGCTGCCTCCGACCGGCGGAGCGGTCGGCGACGCTTGCGGTCGGCGAC
>CALELC010000492.1 GCA_937904535.1 uncultured Planctomycetaceae bacterium | reverse complement strand
CGAGTGACTTCGACGATCCCCGGGCGTTCCGGGTCGTTGCGATCATGAGGCACCACACCGATGTGCAGGCCAACTGCATCGCAGCCCATCTCGCGGGTGAAGTCGCTGATCTCACGCATTTCCTCGAGTCTCGCTTGGCGCGTCGCCGGTGGCACCAACCCGATCGTGCGGCCGACGCTCGGAATGTCGGCATAGCTTTCACCTTCGAAGCCACCGAACACGCAGGTCAGCGTGACGCCGATCCGCTGCAGTTGCTCACGCAGCTTCTCGACCGTCTGGGCGTTGCGAGACTCGCGGTGCGGAGCGTGGAGCTGAATGGTGGGCACGCCGATCTGTTGGATCACGTCCCATGAGACACCGAGCCCGGCATCGACTGAGGCGAACACGCCGATTGGATTCATAGCAGAAAGTTCAGAGTTCGGAGGTGAATGGAAATACCCTAATTCGCTCCCCTGCCCGCGACAAGCAATTCGCGGGAATTGCGAGCGGAAAAGGGACCAGAATTGCCGCCCAGCATAGCACAAGGCCGCGTCGCCGGGGGCCCCCCGACCACGCGGCCTTGCGCAGGTTGGTCCCGCCAGAGCGTGCTGGCGGGAAGATGGATGACACGCAGACTAGCATGTGGGGTCGAAGCCGGTTTGGGCCAGTTCTTCCTCTTCCTGGATGATGATCCGCGGCGTGACCATCATCATCAAGCTGCGGGCGTCACGTCCGATGGCGACGTTGCGGAACAGCCGGCTGATGTAAGGAATCTTGCTGAGGATCGGCACCCCACGCTCGTTGCGGCCTTCGGCCATTCGCTTGATACCACCGAGCAGGATCGTGCCGCCGTCGGGGACGCTGACCGTCGTGCTGATGTTGGTGAAGGCGAACGAGGGCTGTTGGACCGTGGTACCTTCGACGATGTCTTCTTCGTCATCGCTGTTGATCGGCTTGCCGGTTTCCGGATCACGCTCGATCACGCTTGATCGACGTCGACGCCGGCCTTCATAGGTAAACGTGTTGACGTCACCAATCTGGCTGAAGTACGGCACCAGCGTCATCCGGACAAAGCGTTTGTCATCGCTGACGACCGCTTGCACGTTCAGCTGGGTGCCTTCGTTGAGCACGACGATGATCGGCTGCTGGGCGACGGCGAAGTCACCGACGACCGGCTGGATACTGGTCACGAACGGTCGCTGTGTTTGGTCGCTGATCGTTGCCAGTTGTCCGTCAAACAGCGTGACTTTCGGTGCTTGAAGCACGTTGTTTCGAGCGTCCCCTTGAGCGGCTTGCAAGAAGAAGAACGCTTCGATGTCGCTCAGGATCGCAAACCCGATCGAGGCACCGGCACCGGCGTCGAATGCCCCGAAGGCCGGGGTCACTCCCAGAGCCTGGTTCAACTTGACGTCAAAGTCCGTGGTCGGCAGGTTGGTGAGACCGTCCCAACCGATGGTCACGCTCGGTCCGCTGTCGTCCGTCGGCAGTTGCTTGACGTTGTCGTCAAAGCTGAGGTCAAAGTCGACACCGATCTGTTCGAAGAACGAGTCGCTGAGCGTGATAAACCGGACTTCGATCGTCACCTGCAGGTTTTGCAGCTTGCGGAGCGATTCGAGCAGTTCGGCGATCTGATCATGCACATCGCTGGTGGTGCTGATCACCAAGCTCAGGTTCTGGTCGTACGGACGGATCGTGCTGGTCCCACCGCCGAGTTCCCAAGTATCGGGCTGAATGGTCGACTGGATCAATTCCATCAGCGGTTCGAAGTTGGCAAACGGTGAACCACCGAATGCCCCGGTGCCCGGCCGGTTCGGCCCGAAGCCGCCACTGGAACTCATTCCGCCGAACTGGGCCAACGCCTTGGAGTTGAGCGCTCCGGCCCCACCGGTGTTGGTCGCCAAGTTGGCCATCGACACCGGCATCACCTGCACATCGGTCTGCTGCGTGGTCATTTGGTATGCGGCACGCAACGCCCCGGCCAAACCGTCTTCGTACCCGGAAGTGAAGTTCGGGATCGGCGTGACCAAGTCGGTAACCCGGTAGGTGCGAGCGTACACGCGGCTGCGTTTGGCTTCCTGACTGGTGATCATCAAGACGTCATTCTCGAAGATATAAGTCAGCTCAAACTCGGCCAGAATCAGATTCAAAGCGCTCTGCAGTT
The DNA here is from genome assembly GCA_937904535.1 of uncultured Planctomycetaceae bacterium. GTDB lineage: Bacteria > Planctomycetota > Planctomycetia > Pirellulales > Pirellulaceae > UBA6163. Next base: position 5,006 of record CALELC010000492.1, on the reverse strand, counting down.
TGATCGGCGTGCTCAGTTGCAACGTTACGGCTGCGTCGCTGGCGACCCGCATTTCGTTTATCGCCCGCGTGTCCATCACGATCGGAATGTTCGCGACGGCGGCGAGATCCTGAATCACTTCGCTGAGCGGGCGGTTTTGATACTGCACTTCCACCGGGGTGGACATCCGACGCTTGATTTCCTGTTCAGCCGGCGTCAGGCGTGAATCGGACTGGCTCAGCGCCCGACGACGCCGCGACAGCTCGCTCCATTGCTGGGCGTCCCCGAAGTCGAGTTCGCGAGCGGGATCCATCGCGATGCTCGCTTGGTCGATGGCCAACATGTTCTTGGCGAACGCGTCTTCTTTGGACGAAGAAATCTCTTCGTTGATCATCAACCGCGTACCCATGCGGCTGGTGTGGAACATGCTCTTGGCGATCGACGAACCCGGGCTGAGTTCAGCGACCTTCTTGGCCACCACTTCAGCTTCGGGATAACGCCGCTGTTCCATCAAGTCGTTGAACGTGTCGACCAGCGACGCGATTTCATCGTCGATCCGCTGTTTGCGAGCTTGGTCATCGGCCAATTGCGCACGGACGGCGGCGTTGGAGAGATCGAGTTCGATCTGACCGCGGTTGGCTTCGACATACTGCTTTTGTTCGTTGATCGCGCGATCGACCATCGCAGTCATGCTCGCCGCAGTGGTGGCGTCGAGCTTGGCCTCGCCGACGCGGCGTCGCAGCTTTTGCATCCGCTCCAACGCCTGCAGCGGATCAGTGGTCCGCAGTTCGTTGGCGGCGGCCAATTCGGCGGTGATTTCGCGATAGATTTTGCGGGTTTCAGCCTGCGCTTCCATTTCAGCGAGCTGGATCGGCGACAAATCAGCCGGCACTCCAGGCGAAACGGTTTCGGGCAACCGCATCGGTTGCAGCAGCGTCAACTTCTCCTTCAACTGCCCCCGAGTCGCCACATCCATCGTGGCTTCGTGCTTCCAAGCTTCCACGAACAACTCACGTGCCCGTGCCGAGTCGCCGTTGGTCAGCGCCTCGAGACCTTGGCGATACAGTCTTTCCCCTTCGCCATTGGATGCCAGTCCGGTATCGAGCGGGCTGTTGAGCGCCTGGACCGGCTTGACCGCGGTGGTGTCATCGCTGGCATTGTACAGCGAGTTGACGACCAGGCCGCTGTTGGCTTGGATGCCGCCGGCGGGCTCAACGGCCGAAGCCTGACGCACCATCGAACCGGACACATCGTCGCTGATGCTTGCCGAGGACGAGGGAGCGACGCCAGCGCGTCGCGCGGCCGATTGGACGTCCAAAGCGAGTTGCCAAACGCGGGGCTCTCCCGGAGCAAACTCGGACTCGGGCACCGACAGCGTCTCGGCGGCAGTTACCGCTCGCAACGCGGCGGAGACGTCTCCGCGTTCCAGGGCCGCCCGGCCTTCGGCGATCAACCGCAACGCTTCTTGCTTGCCGCTGGCACCGGCCTGAGGCAGCAATTGAGCACCGGCGGGCATCGCCAGCGGCTGGGGCTGAGTGGATTTTGCATTCGGCGGGGCGCTCGGCGGCATGTCCAGCAGCGAGCCGTCGATCCCGACGTGAGTCAGCGATTGACGCAAGGCGGCGACTTGAGGCTGCAGCTCTGGCAACGGCTGAGCATTGACTCGGGCCCGGCGATACAGTTCGACGGCATCGGCATACTGCTTAGCAGCCAGCGCCGTTTTGGCTCGGTCCAGCAGACTCCGCGTCGCCGCGGCCCGAGCTGCGTTCTGATTCGCTGCGTCGGCGGTGGGCTGTGGCGAAGCGGCTGATGAGGCGCCGGCCGGGCCACTTGTGGGCTGCTCGCCCCAAGCAGGTGCCATCATGCCTGTGCCCAACAGAAGCGGCACCAGTTGCAGCCTCCATGATCGGCGCAGTTGTTCGTTGAGGTGGTTCAACGCGACTCTCCTTTTCCGCGGTGAAATGATTGCAGATCTAGCTTGGCCCACGTCCAGAGTGTGATGACGCATGTCGGTTGACCATTCCCTTGTACTGAACGATGCCGCTGTTCTTCCATTAACGTTGCGGCGGTGACCGGTGACAAACTCATTTTGTCGCGGTACAACGTCGGGTTCCCAGGACAACTCCTGGAGTGTTTGCGGAAGTAGCCAAACGAGGATTCGTCGGTCAACACCATTTGGGCTGCTCCGAACAAAAACAAACGTTTTTTTCTTGCAGCTCGGGGCTGCCCCGGTTCCTAGCTATTGACGCGGAGATGATTGCCATGGCCAGCCGCCGAATCCTGATGATTGTGGGCGACTATGTCGAAGATTACGAAGCGATGGTGCCGCTTCAAATCCTGCAGTGCGCCTCGCACCAGGTCGACACGGTTTGTCCCGACAAATCGCCTGGCGATCACGTGCTGACGGCGATCCACGACTTCGAAGGGGCCCAGACTTACAGCGAAAAGCCGGGGCACCGGTTCGCGATCACCGCCGATTTCGCCAGCCTCGACCCGGCCAGCTACGACGCCTTGGTGCTGCCCGGAGGCCGCGCACCGGAATACCTGCGGCTGAATCCCCGCGTGCTGGAAATCGTCAGGCACTTTGCCGACCAGTCCAAGCCGATTGCGGCGGTCTGTCATGGTCCCCAGATCCTCGTCGCCGCGGGCGTGCTGCAAGGCCGCCAGTGCAGCTGCTACCCTGCCGTCAGCCCGGAGATCACCGCGGCCGGAGGCCAATACATCGCGCCGAGCCCCGGGATGGACTCCGTGCACGTCGAAGGCAACCTCTGTACCGCGCCGGCCTGGCCCGCACATCCGGCATGGATGCGCGAGTTCCTGAAAATGCTGTAGCGCCGCCGGGGCTGTCCTAGTTGCACGCCGCAGCCGCAGTTCCGACAATCCTCCTCTCCCCCCGACTTTCCTTCTCGACTAGGAGTGCTTGATGCCACGCCCTGTGACCCTCTTCACCGGCCAGTGGGCCGACCTGCCGCTGGAAGAAATGGCTCGTTTGACCGCCGAGTTCGGTTACGACGGGATCGAGTTGGCTTGCTGGGGTGACCACTTCGAGGTCGACAAGGCCCTGCAGGACGATACCTACTGCAGTCGCAAACGCGAATTGCTCGATGCGCGCGGACTGCAATGTCACGCAATCAGCGGCCACCTGGTCGGGCAAGCCGTGCTGGACATCATCGACGAACGTCATAAGGCTATCCTGCCGCCTTATGTGTGGGGCGACGGCGACCCAGCCGGTGTCAATCAACGGGCGGCCGAAGAGTTGATGAACACCGCTCGCGCGGCTCAGAAGTTCGGCGTCGAGGTCGTTAATGGTTTTACCGGCAGCAGCATCTGGCATCTGCTGTACTCGTTCCCGCCGGTACCACCCAAAATGATCGATGCCGGCTTTGACCTGTTGGCCGAGCGTTTTAATCCCATCTTGGATGTGTTCGGCGAGTGCGGTGTGAAGTTCGCATTAGAAGTTCACCCCACTGAAATTGCCTTTGATATTTATACCGCTCAGCGGGCACTGGACGCTTTGGATCACCGGCCGGAGTTCGGCTTCAACTTCGACCCCAGCCACTTGATTTGGCAGGGCGTCGACCCGGTTCAATTCATTCGCACCTTTGCGGACCGGATCTATCACGTTCACGTCAAAGATGCGATCGTGAAGTTGGATGGAAAAGCTGGGATTTTGGCCAGCCATTTGAACTTTGGAGATCACCGCCGAGGTTGGGACTTCCGGAGCCCAGGACGCGGCGGCGTGAACTTTGAAGAAATCATTCGCGCCCTCAATGACATTGGTTATGAGGGTCCGCTGTCGATTGAATGGGAAGACAGTGGGATGGATCGTCAGTTCGGTGCTCGCGAAGCTTGTGAGTTCACCAAGAAGCTCGACTTCTCACCGAGCTCGCGCGCGTTTGACTCCGCGTTTGAGAAAGAGTGAACCTCTCCGTGCGCACCGGAACCGGTTGCGAAAAGAGTTTGACCATTGGGCTATCGCGGTTTAGCTTGATCGCAGCAGTGCGATCGGCATCAGGAATTGAGCATGTCAGCCCAACCGCCTCCCGTCTGTAGTCCCGATGGTCACGCTTGGTTCTTACGACACCGCGACGGAGTCACTCACGGTCCTTATACCTTCGACGCTCTGATCGAAGCCGCACAACAGGGACGACTCGCCAGCGACACCGTGGTCTCTCATCCCGACTTCACTCAAAGCGTCTGGGTGAGAGCCTTCACCATTCCCGAAGTTGCCGCTGCGGCCAAGAGGTTGGCCACAACCGGCAACAGCAACGCTGAGGCAGCAGGCCGGCCAGTGCCGGTCAAACATCGCAGCGGACAATTGGGAAAGCGGATCGTGCTGCTGGCGACGCTTCTCTGGCTTGCTGGACTGCCGCTAGCCTACCAGTACGGCACCGCCCAAGCGCACCACGGCAGCCAGTATGATGCGAATTACGAAGTCTATCACTTCGATACATTCACGGTTCGCAAACCTGAAATGCAACTCCGTGAACAGCGCTTTGTGGAGCGCAGCTTGACCCTGTGGTCGGTGATGTATGTGGTCGTCGCCGGTGTGGGAATTGTGATCACATTTGTCGTGCCCGACCGACCCTGGCGCCCCGATGTCGCCTTAGAAGTCGCTCCCAGCGGCACTCGCTGACTTCTTGCGTGAAGCGGTAGCCCACCTCGGGCAACAGCATGCCAGAGGCAGCCTCATGCCAGAAGTAGCAGCACGTCAGGGGCCGAGCGTTTGCCCAACCGGGACGGCCGCTATAAATTGGCTGGCGAGAATCGTGGGCGGCTGCCCTGTCGCTGCGCTCCCCAATCACCCACGCCAATCGAACCTCCCTGCCCCTGCTCGGTCGGCCCCTCGCCGGTCGCAGTCTGCCTGCCTCCCTTGCTAGTTGCCGCTGACCCGGTCATCTCCTGATGTCTCATCAACCCTGTTCCCCATGGAAACTGATCGTGCTGGCAACGCTGGCCGGGTCGCTGCTGTCGGACATGCTGCCTGATGTGGGTCGGCTAGGAACCGAACGCCGCAGCTCGCCGCC
>CALELC010000491.1 GCA_937904535.1 uncultured Planctomycetaceae bacterium | reverse complement strand
TTTTGCTTTCTTCCACTCCCCACCTGAGGTTTCTCGCAGGATGTCCACGTCCGACGCTACCGCTCCCACCGACCAGGTCCAGCCGCCACTGAAGATGGATGTGTCGGTTCAGAGCCCCCAGGCGTGCCTGCGTGAAGTGGTTGTCACCGTCGCTCCTGAAGAAGTTCAGCGGTACCTGAAGAAAGCCTACGACGAGCTGGTTCCCGAAGCGCAGGTTCCGGGCTTCCGTGCCGGTCGCGCTCCACGCAAGCTGGTCGAAAAGCAGTTCAAAGATCGCGTCAAGGAGCAGGTCAAAGGCAGTCTGGTAATGGACAGCCTCGCTCAGGTCACCGAGACGCAGCCGTTCTCGGCGATCAGCGAACCGAACTTCGACTTTGATGCCGTGCAACTTCCCGAAGAAGGCAACTTTGTCTTCCAATTCTCGGTCGAAGTTCGCCCCGAGTTCCCCACGCCGGAGTGGAAGGGCCTGGCCCTGACCCAGCCGGTTGAAGAGACCACCGATGCCGACATCGACGCGGCGATCGAACGGGTGCTCTCTCGCAATGCCACCTTGGAAGCGACGGACGATGCAGCGGTCCTGGGCGACAAGCTGCTGATCACGGCCGTGTTCAAGGACGGCGACAAGGTTCTGTCGGAACTCGAAGAAGAGCGCGTGACGCTGCAACAGCGGCTGAGCTTCTCCGACGGCGTCTGCGAAAACTTCGGCGAAGTGATGGAAGGGGCGGTCGAAGGCGATACCCGCCGCGGTACCGTTAAGATCAGCGAAGCTTCCGAAAACGAAGCCTACCGGGGCAAGGAAGTCACTGCCGAGTTCCATGTCATCGAAGTATTGCACAAGTCAGTTCCCGAATTGACTCCAGCTGTGCTACGTGACCTCGGCGATTTCGAATCCGTCGAAGAGTTCCGTGAGTTCGTCCGCAGCTCGCTCGAACGGCAAGCTCAGTACCGCCAGCAACAGGCTGTTCGCCAAGCGGTCGTTCGCCTGTTGACCGACAACGCCTCGTTTGAACTGCCGCCGGACCTGGTCCGCCGCCAAACCGCTCGCGAACTGCAGCGGAAGGTGCTCGAACTTCGTCGCAGCGGATTCCCCGAAGAAGAAATCCGCCGCATCGTGAACCTGAGCCGCCAAAACGCTCAGGCCTCGACCGAAATGGCGTTGCGCGAGCACTTCATCCTCGAGCAGATCGCTGAGGAGCTGAAGATCGAGGCTGAAGCCGAGGATTACGATGCCGAAATCGCGTTGATCGCCCAGCAGAGCGATGAACCGGTGCGACGCGTGCGTGCTCGATTGGAAAAATCGGGTCAGATGGATGCCCTGCGGAACCAGATCGTCGAGCGCAAGGTGATCGAAGCGATTGTGGCCGAAGCTCAAGTCACCGACGAGCCGGTCACTCGCGATACCGCAGCCGAGCTAGAGTTCGCCGTCTTCCACAGCGTGCTGGGCACGAAAGACACGGCGAGCATCCCTCAGGCGTTGCATGACAACGTGCCTGGCGAAGAAGGGAAGGGCGAATCCACGCCGACCGCTCGCTAGTCAGACGTTCTCTACACTCGTGAACCCCGCCCACGCTCACCTCAGGGTGAGCGTGTTTCATCCAGGGGTTCCATTTGGCGGCGGGTTAACCATACTGGCGGCGGTTTGCTGTTAACGCTTCTTTCTTTGGACCCTTGCACCCGCCATGTCCAGATCATCCGATGTGGTCCTTACCGGCGTAGGACCGGTCACCTCCATCGGAATCGGCATCGACGATTTCTGGCAGGCATTGCTCGCCGGCCGCAGTGGCGTCGGCTCGCTCGACCGCCGAGATGATGGCCACCCTGTTCCGCCAGCCGACTGGCAATCGTGGCCTAGCGCCGGCAGTTGGCTCGGCGCTCCGATCGTTGGCTTTGACGCGGCTCAGTTCGTTCGCCCGCGGAAAGCGCTCAAAGTGATGGGCCGCGAACTGCAAACGGCATTTGCGGCATCGACGCTGGCGATCGAGCAGGCGCAGCTCGGTCCGCTGTTGCAGCAGGGCGCCGTTGCGACCGATCGTATTGCAACGATTTTCGGCTCGCAGATGTTTTACGGGCCGGAGAGCGAGCTGCGTGAAGCGGTAATGAATTCAGTTGATGAATCCGGAAGTTGCCAACTTGCCCGGTTTGGATCGGTCGCCATCCGCGACATCATGCCGCTGTGGATGCTGAAGTACCTACCCAATATGCCGGCCTGCCATGTCGGTATCTCGCTCGGTGCGACCGGAGCGAACAACACCATCGTCAGCGGTGACGTCTCGGCGACTTCAGCACTGATGGAATCGCTTGGGGCGTTGCGCCGCGGCATTGCGGATGTCGTGATTTGCGGTGGCACCGGCAGTTTGATCGATGGCACCAGCATGGTGTTTCGCGGCGACCTACCCGTGCCGAGTCTGGCCGATCCGCTGGAGCGCTCAAGCCGGCCGCACACCGTCGAGTCGACGGGCGTGGTGGGGGGAGAAGCCGCCGCATCGCTCGTGGTGGAGCTTGCCGAACACGCGGAACTGCGTGGCGTTCCCGCACTGGCGTCAGTCGCTGGCACCGCCTCGCGCTTCGCTCCTCCGGATCAAGGCTCGCGCGGATCGGCAACTTCGATTCGCCGGGCGATCCAGGCCGCCCTCGCGCAGGCCGGTATGGCGCCGCAGGCAATCGGAATGGTCGTCTCGCACGGGACCGGCGACGGACCGCGCGACGCTGCCGAGCGTGCCGCGTTGCAAGACGAGCTGCCGGGAGTTCCGCTCGTGATGCCGATCGCCTTGCTCGGCCACTGCGGAGCAGCGGTGGGAGCGGTTTCGCTCACGATTGCCGCGCTATCGCTGCAGCACCGTGTCGTTCCGCCGTCGTTCCTGCACGGCACCGCAGACCCGCAGTGGGCTGAGCGGTTTTCCGATTCGCCGCGTCCGTTGAAACAGGATGCCGTTTTGGTTTTGACGCACACCAGTCAGGGCATTGCCAACGCCGTGGTGCTGCGGCGTCCGCTCAATGGCGTCCAGGCTTAGCGGACCTGAGCAACCAACTCACGGACTTCATCGGCCGTGAATTTGTCTTCCAGGCGTGCGCCGAGTTGGCTGACGATTCGCGCTGCGGCATGGGACGCCAAGTGGCCGGCTTGTCGCCACGACATCCCCGAGGTGATGCCGTACAGCAGTGCGCCCGCATACATGTCGCCCGCGCCCGTGGTATCGATCGGATCGGTCGCGACACCCTCGATGGGGATCGTCTCGCCACCGTGCATCAGAATCGAGCCGTTGGGACCGAGCGTGAGCGCCACATTTTCAGCGTGCTCATGGATCATGGCAGCACACTGCACCGGATCGCTCTTACCGGTCAGGCTCTTCGCCTCTTCTTCATTGCAGAAAAACAGATCGACTGGGCCAGTGATCAGTTCCCAGATCTCGTCGCGGAGGAGGTTGATCAAAAATGGGTCGGAGGCGCTGAAGGCCACTTTGACACCGCGAGCCTTCGCCAGCGACATCGCTCGGTAGGCAGCCGCCTTCGTCGACTCGCCCGTCAACAGGTAGCCTTCGACGTACACGTATTTGCTCTGGGCAATGACCGCTTCGTCGATGTCATCAGGCGACAACGTCGTCGACACCGCCAAGTTGGTCAGCATCGTCCGCTGGGCGTCCGGCGTAATCAGCACGGCGCAGGTGCCGGTTTGGCCTGCGGCCGCTCGCGGAACCCGGTAGTGGACGCCCAAGGAACGCAGGTCGTTGAGAAAGAAATCGCCAATCTCATCGGCGGCAACCTTGCCAACAAAGGCTGCAGAGCCGCCGAGTTCCGCCAGCCCCACGATGGTGTTCGCGGCTGAACCGCCCGCACACTGATTGAGCGGGGTGCCATTGAGTTGCGTCAGGACCGCCGCTTGAGCGCTGTCGTCCACCAGCGTCATAATCCCCTTGTCGAGCTTCAGCTGTTGCACGAACTCGTCAGAGACCCGGGCCTGCACGTCAACCAGGGCGTTGCCCACACCGTAAACATCGTATGCCATCGAGGCGATCTTTTGCTGGAACCAAAGGAAGAAAAACGGCTGCCAGCGAGCACTCCGGGTGAGCCAGCGAAACCAGGCACGAATTGAAACAGATTCCCCCGGCGCAGCCCAGCCCCGCCGCGCCATCCCGGCTGCGTTCCTGCCCAGGCCCAGCTTCGTCTGGTCCGCACTGCTTTCAATCTTTGCTGTTCGCGTTCGCCCGCCCCACGGTTTTTCCAGAACGAATCGATGTCCAAACCTGAATCGTTGGTAGTGGCAACCACCACCGTCGCCACCCGAGAGCAAGCAGAAGCACTGGCGCGAGAGGTTGCGTCCCAGCAGCGGGCAGCCTGCGTGCAAATCGATGGGCCGATCACGAGCTACTACATCTGGGAAGGCGAGTTGCAAACCTCCGCCGAGTGGCGGCTGACCATAAAGTCGACGCGCGCGGCACTCGCGGCCCTCCAGGCGCTCGTTCACCAGCTACATCCTTATGAACTACCGCAGTGGTGGGTCCAAGCACCGGAACAGGTGTCCGACGCCTATGCACGGTGGGTGCAAGACTCGGTGCAGCCCCAATGACCGCACTCCCACGCCTGCATGTTCACCTGCTCGGCCCCGCTGGCGGTCCGCTGGGCCAGTCTTTCGACGACGTGGTATCGCGGCTGACCGCGATCGAACGCATCTACTACGAACCCGATGGATCGCTGCTTTGGAGCGGCCCGCGGTGGCAGATCGGCGGAATGATCTACGATCGCGCAGAGATCGTGCAGTATGTGGAGCTACAGGGCTCGATCCCACGCGAATACTGGCAGCGATTGATCGCAGCGATCGCCGGCGCGGACGGCCAACCGACGGTACTCCGCCTGCAGGATCAATCTCTGCATGATTTGCAATCGTTTGAAAACTGCACCTGGGCCTGAGCGCCAGGAAGTCTTGGAATCCCGCTGAGTCCGGCAGCCATTGCTTCAGCTTTTCCGGGAATAAACCACTGACTACCGTTCTTTCTTGATCACTCCGCAGCAATTGGCACGGTCATTGCATCTATATTGGTTCTGTCGCCACGAGGCGGCCAATCATGCTCGGGTTCACCGGTCTCTTTTCTCGATCGGCCGACAGATCAGTGGTCCAAGTTGTCGTTTTCAGGAGGATCTCCCATGCTTCTCACTCACACCCTCTCCGTTCCCGAGAGCACCGCAACCGATTCTTCGGCTCAGAATGAGAATCAAATCTCCGATGCAGAAGTTTTCCATCGGGTTTTACATATCCGCAGCGGCTGGTCACTCGCTGAACGCATTCAGCGTCGTCGCGAAGCAGAACGTCGATTCGCTGACTTGGTCGCCCGTTTAGGTGGCGTCTAACCGGTTATCAATTTCCATGTCGAACTCAAGGGAATGAGTTCGCAGGCCGCGGTAAGACCTTTACGGTCTGGCCGGCTTGCCGCTTGCTAGCCTTTGCTTCGAGTGGATTTCTGCTGGACCCCAGTTGTGACGTTTTGCTGTTGTCGCAGCTCGAGCCGCCCTCTTTTAACTCTCGATTTCGATTCACAATCTCTGCCCCAGGTGCGCCGCCGGAGCACCGTGCTCTTCGCTGGGCAATGAAGGTCGCTGCTGGCTCTGATATTTGCCGCCATCCCGACGCAGTACGGGCGACCACATCCGCTGTGGGTCAGCTGATTGAAGATGGTGGGCACCGGCCCTTGCGTGTCCAATGCGCAAACACCGCGCGACTCCGCTTTCAACGCTGGACCGCTGAACCCCTCGGTGCCAGCCCCTGCAGCTGGATGCAAACGCTTGCACTCCCGCAGCTGAGATCTCTGCAGCGATGGCAGCGGCCGCATCCAGGCGCGCGATCCCGGCTGATTGCTGAACAACCTATTATGGTGCTTAGCATGCCACTGATCAGCCATGCTAGTATGTGATGGGCATGAATTCCCCCTCAGTTCGGGCGACAATCATGCTGGGGGCTAGCAAGATTGGGAACCGTAAGCATAATATTACAGGCGACCAACGTTCCTTTGGCAGACTTTGACGTTGTAACCCCATTGACCTCGCCGCCGCTAAGTGCATCGACCAGCCGCGACTCCTGAGCCGATTGGCGCAGGCGCAGGAAGGTCCAGCCCGATGCCCGCACTTGAATCGTTCAGCACAGTGACTTGGACTCGTATTTGGGAGCAATGAATTTGATCACGACGACGGAACTACAGTCACTGAATCACAAGAGCCTGACCGCCATGGCTCGCGATTTTGATATCGCTGGTCGCAGTTCGATGTCTAAAGATGCGCTGATCGCGGCAATTCGCCAGGCTCAAGAATCCTCCCGTAGCCAAGATGCTGCTAAACAGTCGACAGAGGCTAGCCTAGCAACCGGCGCGGGCAAAAGCAAAGAACGTCCTAAAAAAGAACGTTCGAAGCCTCGGGACGTCGCCGCAAAGAAAGAGGCACCTTCGCGGTTGCCCGAAGCTTCGCCCCCGCAAACAGCGGTAGCGGCATCGCAACCGGCGAGCAAGTCGAGCCGCCCAGCAGCCGCTGTCAAATCGCCCTCGGGACGAGCGGCCTCGTCGACCAAGGCGACTCGCGGCTTGACGGGCCCTGCCAAAAGTAGCGGCGAGCGGTCGCGTGCAGCTGCTTCGGCGCCCCCCAGCGAAAAGGCGTCGGCTACCAGCAAGAGTCGGTCACGCAGTGGCGGATCGAAGCGTCCTGCCAAAACTCCACCCGCTCCTCCGGCACCGGTGTCAGCCAAGTCACGGCGAATCCGCGAAGAAATGCGACGCCGGAGCCAACAGGCACTCCAGAACAAAGACCTCTCGACCGGCATTCTGGTCGCCGGGTCGGCGGTTCGCGGTAGCGGCGAGAGCGAACACGTTCCCCACAAAGATCGCGTCACGCTGATCGTCCGCGACTCGTATTGGTTGCAGGCCGACTGGGAAATCACTCGCGCGGCGGTCGATCGAGTCCGTGTGGCGATGAACGAGAAGTGGCATAACGCGGTGCCGATTCTGCGGCTGATGTCGGTCGGCGACGCCAGTTCCAATCGCGCTGAGCAGTTGCTCCGCGACATCCCGATCCACGGCGGAGTCAACACCTGGTTCATCGACGTTGAAAATCCCCCGGCGCGATTTCGCGTCGTCGTCGGATACCTGTCGGAAAACGAACGTTTCTACCCGCTGTGCCGCAGCAACATTGTCGAAACGCCCAAACCCGATGCTGTCCATCGGCTCGACCGTCAATGGAGCGACATCGCAGAAGACTATGAGCGGATCTACTCGCTCAGCGGCGGATACGATGTCAGCAGCAGCGGTGACTTGAAGGAAGTCTTCGAACAGCGCTTGCAGCGACAAATGCCTAATCGCAAGGACGACAGCTTAGGCAGCGATACCGATGCGGCACTGGATCGCCATCGGGCGTTGCCGTTCGAAGTCGACGCCGAATTGATCGTCTTTGGCAGCACCATTCCCGGTGCAACCGTGATGCTGTCGGGCGAGCCAGTCAAACTGCGCAGCGACGGCACGTTTACGATCCGCGTTGCGTTGCCCGACAAACGCCAAGTCTTGCCGGTTATCGCGCAAAGCCGTGACGGAATGAAGCAACGGACAACGGTAATTGCGGTGGAGCGCAACACCAAGGTGATGGAAGCCGTCGATCGCGATCAGAACTTCTGATTCGAGCGATTGCCTCAGCCGGCTCCCGTCCGCTCTCCCGCTGGTGGCGGAACGGGATCGCCAGCGTCATACGACACGACGTCTCCCTGGTGACCGCCGGCTGTATTTGCGGCAGCCGCTTCAAAACCGGGCGCGGCTGCGGACGGAAGCGTCCCGCTTCGTCCAGACTGCCCCCCGTGCGGATCGGCAGGGACCGCCGCTCGGCGCGGCCCCCGCGGATGCCAGTTGGCGGACTGAACCATCATGAACTCGCCGACGTTCTCGAGGGTCAGCACACCGGCTAAGCGGTCACCAGCAAACACGGGGACCGAAGTACAGCCTTTCTCTTGCATGTCGCGGATCACATCGCTAAGCGAATCGCGGCGATTTACGACGAGGCAATCCTGCGTGACCAGCGGGTCGATGCTCGCATCGCGGCCGAGACCGGCGAGATTCTCGAGCAGATTCTTGCGCATCAGCATGCCGACATAGCGGCTGCCGTCGAGCACCGGAAAGTCTTGCTGCGAACCCGCCAGCAGTTCATCGACCGCTGTGCCGAGTGTGGCCCCCGCGGCGAGCGTGCGGAAACGAATCAGCATCGCATCTTCGACGGCGACGTTGGACAACAGCGCCCGCACCTGCGTCTGCTGTGACTCAGCGCTGGCCCCCAGGAACACAAACAACGCAATGAACAGCAAGATCGGACTGCCTCCAATCAGCCCGATGAATCCGAACAGCACCGCCATCGCTTGACCGGCAGTCGCTGCGATCGTGGTGGCGGTGGTATAGGGCAAGAAGTACGCGAGCGCCGCTCGCAGCACCCGACCGCCGTCCATCGGGAACGCCGGCAACAGGTTGAACACCACCAGAATCAGGTTGACCCACATCAAGTTGGCGAGGAAGTTACCGCGGCCAATCTCCAGCAGCCCCGTGTATCCGGCTTCCCCAAGCTGTCCCATCAAACCCAGGATCACAGCCAGAATCGCAGCGATCACAACGTTCACCGCCGGTCCGGCAATCGCTACCAGCAACTCCTGAGTCGGGTGCTCGGGCATGCGCTGCATTCGCGCCATGCCGCCGATCGGCAATAGCGTGATGTCGCGAGTCGGCACTCCGAACCGCCGTGCCATCAGCGCGTGACCGAGCTCATGCAGCACCACACAGCCGAACAGTGCTAGGACAAACGCAATCCCTAACAGCGCCGCGGCCAGTGTCGCACCACGTGAGAAATACAGGTAGCCGATAAACGCGATCAGCAGCAGGAACGTCCAGTGCATGTAGAGCTGAATGCCCGCTAACCGTCCGATTTTCCAAGACCACGCCATCTGCTGTTTTCCTGCTACGCTGCCCGACTGGGAACGCGAATTGATTGCAAATCCAGGACCAACAGTTTACTGCTTCCTGAGAGCCGCGCCGCATCTCCGGTGATCCCAGCCCGATCATCCAGAACTCACGCAGCCCCCACTGCACGGTCAACAACAAGCTGCGGTTATCAGGCGCCGGATTCTCGCTCGACCGCGGCGACCATCGGCTACAGCGAGAATCCCAGGCCGCGTGCCAGCCCACTGCGTCGTGTTCGCTGCCGAGGGCAAGGTGCCCTACTATTCTCATTGCCGCTGCGAGGTCGCGACTCATCGGCTGACGGGCCAGCGACCCCCTCAGGCCTCGCGACCGCTGCTGAACGTGGACGCAAATTGGAGTATGCTATGGCCCAGGCGGTTTTTGCAGATCGCCTGTCCTACCCATCACCCGCTTTTGGGTCACGCCTCACAGGTAAAATATGATGCTACTTCGCAGTCGTTACCGCTTCGCTTCTCAAGCCTTTGCTTCACTGGCCGTCGCCTTGGCGATGGGCGTGTCGCAACCCGCCGCCATCCAAGCGGCAGATGCTGAGTTCACCAAGCTCTTTGATGGCCAATCGTTCGAAGGCTGGCACGGCCGCCCGCACCTGCATCCCGACAAATACGCCGAAACAAGCGAAGAGCAGAAGCAAAAGTGGGCTGAAGAAGTCGCGGCTCACTGGAGCATCGATGGCGACGAGATCGTCAATGACGGCCACGGCGCGTATCTGACAACCAACGAATCGTTCGGCGATATCGAACTGCGGCTCAAGTACCGCACGGTGCCCCTGGCCGACAGCGGGATTTATCTGCGTGGCACCCCACAGGTCCAAATTTGGGACACCACCGAAGAGGCCAAGTTCAGCCTCGGCGCCAACCTCGGCTCGGGCGCTCTGTGGAACAACTCACCAGGCGCTCCCGGCAAAGATCCGCTGGTGAAGGCGGACCGACCGTTCGGTGAATGGAATGACGTCCACATCATCCAGGTGGGTGCTCGCACGACTGTGAAGCTCAACGGCCAACTCGTCGTCGATCACGCGATCATGGAAAACTTCTGGGATCGCTCGTCACCCTTGCCAGCCACTGGCCCGATCCAGCTGCAGACCCACGGTGGCGAAATCCGCTGGAAAGACATCGAAGTGCGGCGGATCGGCGCCGACGAAGCCAACCAGATCCTGGCTTCGCGCGGCAATGACGGCTTTGCGCCGATTTTCGACGGCAAGACCCTCGCCGGCTGGGCCGGAGCGGTCGATGACTATCAAGTGGTCGATGGCGCCATCCTCTGCCGCCCAGGCCGCGGTGGCAATCTGTACACCGAGAAGGAGTACAGCAACTACGTCGTTCGCCTGGAGTTCCAACTCCCGCCGGCCGGCAACAATGGCCTGGCGATTCACTACCCGGGCACCGGCAACCCCGCCTCGACCGCATTGACCGAACTGCAAGTGCTCGACAACTCGCATCCGAACTACGCGAAGCTCGATCCCCGTCAATACCATGGCTCGGCCTATGGCATGGTGCCCGCTAAACGCGGCTACCTGCGTGAAGTCGGCCAGTGGAACTTCCAAGAAGTCACGGTGCAGGGTTCGAAAGTCCGCGTCGAACTCAACGGTAGCGTGATCCTGGATGCCGACCTGGCCGACGTGAAGGAATTCATGGGCAACTACGATCATCCAGGCCTCGCTCGCCGCAGCGGCCACTTTGGCTTTGCGGGTCACAGTGAACCGGTTCGCTTTCGCAACATCACGATTCGCGAACTTTCCAGCAACTAAGCTCAGTCATGAAAGTCTTCTTGACCGGTGGAACCGGGCTGCTGGGCAACAACATTGCCCGGCAGCTATCCGAACGGGGCGATCAAGTGGTCGCCCTGGTGCGGACACCTCCGCCGCCGGAGGTGTTTGAGGGTGTGAACGTCGAACTCGTTCAAGGCTCGCTCGAGGATGCGGAGACGATCCAAAAAGCGGTCGACGGGTGCGACGCCGTGATTCATTCCGCGGCGATGATCCACATCGGCTGGAAGCGGATGGAAGAATCGATGCGCGCCAATCGCGATGGCAGCGCCGTGGTTGCTGAAGCAGCGCGGCGGCACGGCTGTCGAATGGTGCATATCGGTACGGTCAACACGCTGGCCCTCGCCGCCGGAACCCAACCGGCTAATGAAGACTCGGTGATCACGGCACTGACCGAACAAGTGCCGTGCGCTTACGTTGCCAGCAAACGAGCCTCGGTCGCTGCCGTCCAGCAGTCGATCGAGCGTGGGCTGGACGCGAACTTTGTCCATCCCGGCTTTATGCTCGGTCCCTGGGACTGGAAACCGAGCAGCGGGCGGATGATGCTCGAACTCGGGCGACGCTACATCCCCGCCTGCCCGACGGGCGGGTGCAGCGTCTGCGATGTACGCGATGTCGCAGCCGGAGTGCTCTCAGCCTTGGAATGCGGCCGTACCGGCCGGCATTACCTGATGGCTGGCGAGAACTGGCGATATCGCAAGCTGTGGACCGAAATGGCGCGGCGAATGGGACGTCCCGCCCCGATCTTCCCAGTCGGACCGATGATCCGCGCCGGCGTCGGTGCGTTCGCCGCCGTGAAGGTTCGTCTCACCAAGCTCGAAACCGATGTGAACTCGGCGGCGCTGAAGATGAGCAGCCAATTGCACTGGTACGATGGCAGCCGCGCCCGCGAAGAACTCGGCTACACCAACCGCGACATCCACGAAACGCTCGATGATGCAGCGGCTTGGATCCGTGAGCGTTTCCTGCCCGGCCGCTGACCCCAGCGGCCTCGGCTGAACCGATTTCTGCTGCGCTCTGCCCGGTAGGTCTTCGCGGTTAGCGGGACAGGTAGGTGTAACCGCCCAGAGCGCGTTCGTAGTAGCGGATCACCTTGCCGGCCTGCTCATTGTCGACGCGGCCCGCCTGCACGGCCTGTTCGACCGCTTCCTGCAACCGCTCGATCAGTTCGCGATCGTCGAATTGCACATAGCTGAGCACCTCGCTGACCGTATCGCCCTTGACGATGCTGGCGATCGTGGCCTGCTCGCCGTTCACGTCGATATGAACTGCATGGGTGTCCCCAAACAGATTGTGGAGGTCGCCGAGAATCTCTTGATAGGCGCCGATCAAAAACGCGCCGAGGTAGTAGGGCTGCTCGCCCAGCGGATGCAGCGGCACCGTGTCCATGCGGTTGCGGTTGCCGATGAAGCAGTCGATCTTGCCGTCGCTGTCGCAGGTGATGTCCCCGAGCACCGCGTGGCGTGTGGGTTCCTCGTCGAGCCGGTGTATCGGCATGATCGGGAACAGTTGATCGATCGCCCAGCTATCGGGCATCGACTGAAAGATTGAGAAATTGCCGAAGTAGATGTCGGACAGCATCCGGTCCAAACTGGTCAATTCCTCAGGCACGTACTCCATCTTGGAGGCGATATCGCGGACTTTTTGCGAGATCGCAAAGAATAGGTTCTCGGCCAAGGCACGTTGGTCCAGCGGCAGATACCCGCCACTGAACAGGTTCATCGCCAGTTCCAACGAGGCCTGCGCATCGTGAAACGATTCGACGGCATTGTTGGCATTGAGGTCGTTGTAGGCGTTGAACAGATCCCAGACCGGCTGCTCGTATTCCTCCGGCACGCTATCGGGCAGCGTATCGACGACCTGCCGAGCGGCGCCCAGAGCATTAAACACCAACAAACTGTGGTGCGCAGCGATCGCTCGACCACTCTCGGTGATCAATCCCGGATGCGGCACCCCAGCTTCATCGCACACCGTCTGCACCTGATACACCACGTCGTTGGCGTATTCCTGCATGGTGTAGTTCATACTGCTCTCGGTATTGGATTGCGAGCCGTCATAGTCGACGCCCAGCCCACCGCCGATATCGAGCAATTGCAGACCAGCGCCGCGTTTGTGCAGGTCGACATAGATCCGCACCGCTTCGTTGATCGCCGACTTCAGCTTGCCGATGTTGGTGATCTGGCTGCCCGGATGGAAATGCAGCAGCCGAAAACAATCGGCCATGTCGCGTTCTTCGAGGTACTGCAACGCGCGCAGCACCTCGGTCACCGTGAGCCCGAACTTGGAGCGATAGCCGCCGGAGGATTTCCAGCGTCCCGCCCCGCGCGCCGCCAACTTGACGCGAAAGCCGATCTGCGGCCGCACGCCGATCGCGCCGGCTAGCCGCACGACTTTCTCAAGTTCGGTGAATTTCTCGACCACTGGGATCACGGTTCGCCCGATCTGCTGGGCGAACATCGCCATTTGAATGAACTCGTCATCCTTGAACCCATTGCAGATGATCGGCATCTGCGGGTCGGTCATGGCGACGACCGCGAGCAACTCCGGCTTGCTACCGGCTTCAAGCCCAAAGCCGAACTCACGTCCGTACTGAATGATCTTCTGCACCACGTCGCGCTGCTGGTTAACCTTGATCGGGAAAACGCAGCGGTACTGCCCCGTGTACTGGTGCTCATCGATCGCCCGCTGAAAACAGTCGCGGAGTTGCTGCAGGCGATCGCGGAGGATGCCGTTGAAGCGGATCAGAATCGGCAATTCCAGACCACGCTGTTGCAGCCGATCGACCAAATCCTTCAAGTCGATCGCATGTTCCGGCCCGGTGCCCGGGTGCACCAGCAGCGTGCCTTGAGGGCTGATCGAAAAGTAGCCACTGCCCCAGCGATCCAGACGATACAGCTCGGTCGAATCCTCGATGGTCCAGGCGCTGGAAGTGGCGGTGTTGGGATCGGTAAGCGACATGATGCTGGTTCGCTCAGAGCTAAAAATCAAGAAAAGGAAACAGGAGCGCTGGACGAGCAGGCATCCGCACCGACTGCCGACAGGTTGGCAGTCGATGGTCGCGTCGGGCCGATTAGTTCGCCTTCATCCCCAGCACATCAAACATGTCGTATATCCCCGCCGGTTTGCCTTGCAGCCATTTGGCCGCCGCGATCGCGCCGCTGGCGTAGCAATCGCGACTGCTGGCGGCGACGTTCAACTCGATTTTCTCACCGAGCATCCCGAAGACGATCGTGTGCTCACCGGGATTATCGCCCACTCGAACAGCATGGTAGCCGATTTCGTTGGCGGTCCGCCGCCCGGTCTTCCCCTCGCGGCCGTGAACGTGCTGCACCGGCTCGCCGTCGCGGTGCAACTGCGCGGCGAT
>CALELC010000490.1 GCA_937904535.1 uncultured Planctomycetaceae bacterium | reverse complement strand
CTGGAGAGAAACCAACTCGCACTAGCTGATTTTCTGTTGCCCAGTGGTGTAGAAAACGCAGAGCTTCTGCCGGCCGTGTCACCGCCAGCAGGCCCGGCGGAGTCTGACGTTTCGATCAGTGAATCGCTCGAGTCGCGGATTGCGGAAACCTATGCGGAGCTCGCCCACTACCGCTCCGCTGCTCGCGTGCGACTGGCTGATCTGCGGCGGCGGTTGCCCGATTTGTCGCCTGAACAGGTAACTGCGGCGTTACAAAAGATGACCCGCGAAGGACGTGTCGTACTCAATCGACTCGATAATCCACTGGAAATCACGGCCGAAGATGAAGCGGCCAAACTGGTCACCGGGCTGGGCGATCCCCGGCACATCATGCACATGGAGATTTTGGCACATGTCTGAGCAGGCACCGCTGGAAGCAATCAAGCGAGCGAACTTCGACTGGACGATGCACCTGCAAAGTGTCTGGCACGATCCGCCCTACCATGTTGCCCATCTGCAGCCAGCGATCGAGCGGGAATTTCGCTACAAGCTTGCTGAACTACAAGCGGCACAGCCAGCTTCTCCGTCACCGCTGGGATTAGTGCTCAAGGGCGCCGGTGGATCTGGCAAAACCCACCTGCTCAGTACGCTGCGGGCGGAAGCCGCGCGGCGTGGCAGCGCCTTCATCATGATCGACATGACGGACGTCAATGACTTTTGGGAAACGGTTGTTGTCGGCTATACCAGCTCGCTCCAAGAGACTTATGAGAATGACCATTCGCAGTATCACTTTATCCTGAAAAACCTTGTCAAACAGTTTTCCAAGCAGGACGCGCTGGCAAAGAACTTAAAGCTGATCGCGGACGCAAGCCGGTCAAAACTGAATGAATATGTCAATGCTATTCTGAAGGTACTGGCCAATCGTTTTCGCCGCGAGACCATCGATTATAAGGATGCGATTCGCGCACTGATCGCGACTAACTCAGAAGATTTCGAGATTTCCAGTCTCGGACAGATGTGGCTGCAAGGATTGTCGATCGATGCGGATGACGCCCGCTCGCTCGGCTTTTCTGCAGCCCAGCAGCGGCCCATCAACATTGTCAAAGCATTGTCGTGGCTGATCAGCCTGGGGTCTCCGGCCGTTGTCGCGTTTGACCAAATGGATCCGATCGTGCGGCAACTGGAATACGAGGTCCAGGTCAGCGAGCACAGCAGCGACCCAGCGGAACAGGCCCGCGCTAAATCGATCATTTCGGGAATCGGCAAGGGCTTGGGCGACATGTTTCAGGTCACGCGCCGCACGCTCACGCTGCTGTCGTGCCTGGAGTCATCGTGGAACGTGCTGGAAAACCGGGTTTTGGTGACCGCACTCGATCGGTTCGATAATCCGCTGATGCTGCAAATGCTCGAACAAGATGAGCAGGCGAAAGCCTTGGTGGCCGCGCGGATGGCCCCTGCTTGTGCAGCCGCGTCCTTCGCACCGCCCTATCCCACCTGGCCGTTTGCGGAGCAGGCGTTTAGCACACTCACGCGCGTCAAGCCGCGCGAGTTGCTAAAACGCTGCGCCGAGCATCGCCGCAACTGTATTTCCCGATCCACCGTCAGCGAACTCGCCGATTTTGTCGCTGCTTCCGCGAGTTCAGCGATCATTCCCTCCGTGGATCACTTCCAGCA
>CALELC010000489.1 GCA_937904535.1 uncultured Planctomycetaceae bacterium | reverse complement strand
CAAGTCGACGGAGCGGTCGGCGACTCTGCGATCAACAACCGCTATCGCCACGGTTCCGCAGTTGAGCCTGGCTCGATAGAATCCTGAGCGGAAGTTTTCTGCCCTGAGCGGACGCGATGCTGACCAGTCGCGCCGCATGTCCCCAACCCGCAACGCTCGGATAGCCTTCATGTCCACGTCGACGACCTCGGTCTCACAGCGCACCTACAACTTCTCTCCCGGCCCGGCGGTGCTTCCGGTTTCGGTCCTGGAAGAAATTCGCGACGAAATGATCTGCCTGCCCGGGGCCGGTTGTTCGTTGCTGGAGATGTCGCACCGAGACAAACGGTTCCTCGATATTCTGCACGGTACGGAGGCTTCACTGCGGTCGCTGCTGGGCATCAGTGACGACTACGCTGTGCTGTTCCTCCAAGGCGGCTCGCGGCTGCAGTTCTCGATGGTCGCAGCCAATTTGCTGCGGGGAACTGGCAAGCGTGCTGAGTACTTGCTGACCGGATCATGGGGCAAATCGGCGCTGGCTGAAGCGGTGAAAGAAGGTTCCGCGGCGGCAATCTACGACGCCAAGTCAACCAACTACAACACCCTGCCGACCGCAGATCAGTATCAGGTTTCGGCCGACGCCGCTTACCTGTACTACTGCAGCAACGAGACGATTCAGGGTGTGCAGTTCGCTACCGAACCAGAATGCCCACAGGACGTGCCGCTGGTCTGCGACGCCTCGAGCGATTTCCTCAGCCGCCCGGTGCAGATGGATCGCTACGGAATCTTGTATGCCTGTGCACAGAAGAACGCCGGCCCAGCGGGTGTGACCGTGGTAATCATTCGCCGCGACCTGTTGGCTCGCGGTAGTGAAGATCTGCCCGGTTACCTGCTGTACCGCAATCACGCCGAGAACGACTCGGAATGGAACACCCCGCCGACGTTCGCAATCTATGCGATGGGCAAGGTTGCGCGTTGGATTAGCGAAGACATCGGCGGACTGGCGGCGATGAAAGCGCATAACGAGAAGAAGGCGGCAATCCTGTATGACGTCATCGACGCGCATCGCGACTTCTATCAAGGGCATGCCGAACCGAACTGCCGCTCGTTGATGAACGTGACCTTCCGATTGCCTAACGACGACCTGCAGGCTGCGTTCTTGAAGGGTGCCAAGGCACGCGAGCTGGAGAACTTGGCCGGCCACCGCAGTGTCGGTGGAATCCGGGCGAGCATCTACAACGCGATGCCGATTCAGGGCGTGGAAACGCTCGCTCAGTACATGCGCGAGTTTGCCGCTCAACAAGCCTCCTAAGCCACGCCAGGCACTTGGCTGATCCGCTGCGGCGAGTATGCCGCGGCGGGTTAGCCCGTCTGATTTCACTGGTCCCCAACCATACCGCTCCTATCCCCACAGCTAGTTGCTTCCATGCACCGCATACTTGTTTTAGATTCGATCGCCCAAGACGGCTTAGACATTCTCGATCAGGCGGAAGGAATTGAGTACGAAGTTCGCACCGGTTTGAAAGGCGAAGAGCTGCGCAAGGCGCTCGACGAATTCGACGGTGCGATCCTGCGCTCGGGTGTGAAGATCACCGCCGAATCGCTCGAAGGCAACACGCGGCTGCGGGCGTTGGTTCGTGCCGGGGTTGGCACCGACAACATCGACAAGGCCGCAGCTACTCGCCGCGGCATCGTGGTGATGAACACGCCGGCTGGGAACACGGTTTCCACGGCCGAGCACACGTTCGCACTGATGCTGGCGCTAAGCCGCAACATTGCAGCGGCCAACCAGAGCCTGGTGGAAGGCCGCTGGGACCGGAAATCCTATATGGGTACGCAGTTGGCTGGCAAAACGCTCGGCATCGTAGGGATGGGGCGGATCGGCCGGGAAGTCGCCTCACGAGCGTTGGCGTTCGAGATGAAGGTCGTCGCTTTCGACCCGTTCTTAACCACCGAACAGGCTGCGGCGCTGGGTGTGGAGCTTTGCAAGACGGTCGAAGAGATGCTGCCGCAACTCGATTACTTGACCGTTCACACTCCGCTAACACCGGAGACGAAGGGACTGATCAATCAGGCCCAGCTCGAACGAGTCAAGCCGGGCCTGCGGGTCATCAATGCAGCCCGCGGCGGGATCTACGACGCCGATGCCTTGGTCGAAGGGCTCAAGAGCGGCAAGCTCGGCGGCGTGGCTTTGGATGTGTTTGAAGAAGAACCATGCACCGACAGCCCGCTGTTCGGGATGCCGAATGTTGTTTGCACTCCGCACCTCGGAGCAAGCACTGAAGAAGCTCAAACGCAGGTCGCCGTGGAAGGGATCCACCTTCTGCTGAATTACCTGCGAACCGGCGAGATCCGGCACAGCGTGAACGTGGCATCGCTGGATCCCAAGACACTCGAAGAGCTGCGACCTTTTCTGGATATCGCCTATCGGCTGGGCCTGCTGCTCTCGCAGTGGCACGGCGGCGGCATCGATAAAGTCGCGCTGACCTACCGCGGCGAAGTCTCCGGCCGGGATACGCGAATGCTCAGCAATGCGTTCTGCGCCGGCTTGTTGCAGCGGGCCATCGGTGACGAAGTGAATATCATCAATTCCGAAATGTTGCTGCGTGAGCGTGGCATTGAGCTGAGCGAACAGAAACACCGCGAGACCACTGCGTTTGCTTCGAGCATCGCCGCTCAAGTCAGTGGAGGCGGTGTGTCCGTCAGCGCCTCGGGTGCACCGCTGGGGCTAAAGATGCCGCGCCTGATCATGATCGATGGCCATCGCCTGGAATCGTTCCTCGATGGAACGCTCGTCGTCTTCGGTCATGACGACGTGCCCGGAATCATTGGCCAGATCGGTACGGTGTTCGGCAAACATAAAGTGAACATTGCGCAGATGGCCGTGGGTCGCGGTACGGATACTCCGGGTGGTACGGCCATCGGCGTGCTCAACCTCGACACGCCGCCATCGGCCGAGGCGTTGCAAGAGCTGACCGCGATCGGCGGCGTTCATACGGCTAAGCTGATCGATCTGCCGCCTGCAGGCAAATTGCCTTCGTGGTTGAGCTGATTCTTGGAATCCCCGCGCCAGCAGCACATCGACAAACTTTTTGTGCTGCGGCGCGCGATCGTTTATATATTGGAGAACCTGCCGCACAGGGCCGCTGAGCGGCTCTGCACCGCGCAGGTTTTTGCCCCTGCGGCGACCACCGGTATCGTTTCGCATCCTCCTCTTTCTGCGGTCATCTGAGGCCGTCACCGATGTTAAAACCCAATAAGAACATCATTTTGACCGCGGCGCAGCGAGAGAAGATGCGTGCGGCTGGGCGCGCCAACGCGGAACTGATGGATTCCATTCGGCCGCGGATCACCGCTGGTGTCACCACAGAACAGATCGATCAGTGGGTTCACGAGTGGGTTCTGGCGCGCGGCTATCGGCCGGCGACCTTGGGTTATCAGGGTTATACAAAGAGTTGCTGCACCAGCATCAACGACGTGATCTGCCACGGGATTCCCGGTCCTTATGTTCTGCAGGACGGCGATATCCTCAACCTCGATGTGACCACGGTGGTCGATGGTTGGCATGGCGATCAAAGCGAAACCTTTCTCATCGGGACTGTCGATGAGGAAAAATTGGCCGTTACGCAGTGCGCACTGGATTGTCTGTATTTAGCGATCGACGCGCTCACGCCCGGTTGCCCTGTCAGCGTGATCGGCGAAACGATCGTCGCCGAAGCGCATAGCCGTGGATTTTCTGTGGTCCGCGAATACGTAGGGCATGGTTTGGGACGAGCTTTCCATCAGGACCCGTCGATCCCTCACTTCCCAAATCGCCAGAGCCGCATCGATCGACTATGGCCGGGCATCGCCTTCACGGTTGAGCCGATGATCAACGCCGGCTCGCGGTTCACGCGACTCGACAAAGGCGATGGCTGGACGGTGCGAACCAAAGATGGCAAGCCCAGCGCCCAGTTTGAGCACACGATTCTAATGACCGAAGAGGGCCCGGAAATCCTCACTCAGACTCAGCACGGTCCCGGCCGCGGACATATTTTCCGCAATCCTGTCGCTCAGTAAGCCATTAGCTTGCGTAGCTCGGTAACCGCTCGGCCGCCGGATCAGAACCGGAAGTCGCCACCGACCGTCACGCCATGAGCGTAGAAGTCGCTTTGGCGAAACTCAAATCGCGGTCGCAGCGGCCCCGTTAGCGGATCGACCTCCACCGGAATCAGCCCAGGATTGATGTCGGTATCGATCTGGTCGCCGGCGCGGACGACGTTGCTGAAGTACACAAAGGTGTACCCGGCGGTCAGACTGAACCGCGGGGTTACATGGAATCCGAGAGTCGCCCCGAGTTCAGGCACCACCGACAGCCGGTCACGCTCATAGGTGCCGATGTTGCTCCGCTGGGCCAACAGCCCGCCCTCGTAGGTGTCCGCGACACCGGCTTCGACCAATCGTGTGGTACCGGCGATTTTCACTCGTTGGGAATTATTGCCGACGGCGATCTTGCTGACGGTTTCGAACCACCAGCGGCCGAAGGGAATTTCTCGAATGATGCCGACCTCCAGCCCTTGGAACCGGTTCTCTGTCTCGAACGACTCGCGCAGGTTCAGCGTCCCCGCCGGTCGTGTGAGCGAGGTCAGATTGTCGGCGAACACCAATTCGTCATCGAGCATCACGTTGCGGTAGCCGACGGTCCAGTCCAGCCGAGGGAAGCGACCACAGTCGTTGGCAACCTGTGTGACCGAGTTCGGGGCGTTGAGCGCATCCGCCTGGACGTGAATCCCAAAGGCGCGGAAGCGAGTGTCGGATTCAATGCTGGTGCTACCCGCGACCAGTCCCGGGAAACTGATCAGTTCGGCCGTCTCGCG
>CALELC010000488.1 GCA_937904535.1 uncultured Planctomycetaceae bacterium | reverse complement strand
GACGTCTCGCACCCATTCGACCGACTCCTTCAAGTAGCGTTTACTGAACAAGAAGAAAAGTAGGCAAGCTGCTGTTCCCAATCATCAAACAGTGATCGTCAGAACGAAGCAGAAAGTCTCTTCATGCTAAACACTGGCTACTCGAGTGTCGAGTTTATTCGGCTTTTTGTAGTCGCCGTTTTCGGTGCTCCGCGATACTAGCCGTTGTCAATGGCTTGGGTGAAGGTTCGAAAGAAAACCGGCTCATCGCGCATTTCGGTTCAAGCTTTTGTGGGTTTTCAGATGAGGTCCTGTCCCGGCGGACGGAGTTCTCTTGGTGCTTCTCCGTTCAGCTGACACACGGGAGATCGCTCTCATGCTCGCTGGAGCGTTTAGGATCGGCGGCCAGCAGCCTTGTGCCGGGGTGTCTGAAAACCGGTTGATCGCTTGCCATTCGGAGCTCGAGTGGACGGGCCTGTCGCATAGCAGGAGTGAGAATCGAGGCGGCTGATTGTGAGCGATGTTTTATTCGCTGCGGCGCCAAGGTTGCGATATGTGAGATCTGCGATGCCCAGTTCGCTGCGGTGGACTTTTGTTGGGTTGGCGTCGATTTGAAAATCGCAGGCCAACGAATCTCGTTCGCAACGTCTTTGGTCTGATGATGAAGAGCCGCTTGATAGTGAGATGACTGTTGTCGGCAACGCATTGGCGAGGAAGGCCTTCTACCCAATTCTGGGATGCGTGCGATCTTCGTGCATCAGAACATCATTGCGAGAGGATCCCACCGCTGCTGAGGTTGGTGTATGCGAACCTGCTGAAGCGCTGGGAAGTATGCGGTAGGTTTTGCCATGAACCTGACGCGGCATGTGGGCCAGACGCCGCCATTGAGATGAATATCCCGTCATTGGCCTTAGCATCGCATCGGGCTGGATGGGGCTTGGCCATGGCAGCCTGCCAGCGGAACTGGCGTTGCTGATTGGCTAGCCGTATCCCTGGATGCTTGAACGCGCCAGAAAATCTGGAGCGGGCCTGTCGATTTGCATGACTGGTGTTCGACGACATTCAGGAGGCAGAGAATGGCGCTGCCTGGTGAGTTTCTGCACCTGTTCAAGCAAATCGTCTGTCGCGATTGCCAGCCGCAGCCGAAAGTTGCGTTGACTCTGGCGGTTCGATAGCCCAACTCAGCGGAGATGCGAGATGACGAGTCCAGCGAAAAACACAGTTTGTTTGTGGTTCGACGGTGACGCCGAGGAAGCGGCGAAGTTTTACGCCGAGACTTTTCCAGACTCGTCGATCGGAGCGGTACACCGGGCGCCAGCGGACTTTCCCTCGGGCAAGAAAGGGGATCCGTTGATGGTCGAGTTCACGGTGCTGGGGATTCCTTGTATCGGGCTCAACGGTGGGCCATCGGTCAAGCACAACATCGCGTTTTCGTTTCAAGTCGCCACTGCAGACCAGGCGGAAACGGACCGCTACTGGAACGCGATCGTCGCTGGCGGCGGCCAGGAGAACGCCTGCGGTTGGTGCCAGGATAAATGGGGCATTTCGTGGCAGATTACGCCGATCGCCTTGATGCAGGGTGTAACCGATTCCGATCCCGCCGTCGCTCAGCGCACGTTTGAAGCGATGATGCAGATGAAAAAGATCGACGTGGCCGCCATCGAGGCGGCCCGCCGCGGATAACTCAATCGGATCACTCAGCGACCATGCTGGAAATCAGGGCCGGTTGTCCCGGCAGCCGTGGTTAGCGGTCTCCGCCGGACACGGAGATCAACTGGCCGGTGATCCAGCGGGCCTCATCGGAGGCAACGAATGCCACGACGGGAGCGATGTCGTCGGGACGACCGATGCGACCAAGTGGTGTCCGGGCTGTCGTCTCGGACGCCCAGTCGCTGCCGATGATGCCCTGAGCATGAGTGCCTTCGGTCTCCACCATTCCCGGATTAACGGAATTGACGCGGATCTGGCGAGGACCGAGCTCTTTGGCTAGTGACATCGTAATCGTGTCAACAGCGGCCTTGGTCGCGCTGTACACGGCACCGGTCGCCGGGGCAGCTGTCGCGGCGACCGAGCCGATGTTGATGATGTTGCCACCGTCCGGCCCGAATTGCTTAACGGCCTCACGCGTCGCCAACAGCAGGCCCAGCACGTTGAGATCAAACAGGCGGTGGTACTGCGCTGCGGTCAACTGCTCGATCGGGGCAAACTCATAGACCCCGGCATTGTTGACCAAGATGTCGACACGGCCGAAGGCGGCAGTAGCTTCGGCGAACAACCGCTGCACATCCGCCTCCTGGGACACGTCGGCCTGCACCGCTACCGCCTGGCCGCCGGCTTGGACAATCTCATCGACGATTCGCTGGGCCGCGACCTCGCTCGACGCATAGTTGACAATCACCGCCGCACCGTCCGCGGCCAATTGCCGGGCGATGGCTGCTCCGATCCCTTTGGACGCTCCGGTCACCAACGCCACTTTGCCTGCCAGTCGTTTCGACATCTGAGGATTCCCGAAAAAGAGGTTCTGTACCGATGGGTACAAAATAGGGCTCGGCGTTGGCTGGTCAAGGGGCGTTGTGTACTATTTGGTACAAAAGGTGGCGAGCGGAGGTGTTAGTGATGCAAGTGGGGCGGCCCCGTGGATTTGATCGTGACGCGGCGCTGGATCGGGCGCTGAGAGTGTTCTGGCAAAAGGGGTTTGACGGGACGTCGCTGACGGATCTGACCGCAGCGATGGGGATCAACCGGCCGAGCTTGTACGCGACCTACGGCGATAAGGAGTCGCTGTTTCGGCAGGCAATCGAGCGCTACGTGCAGGTGGTAGCTTGTCATGTTCAGGGGGCGCTGGAGCAGCCGACGGCCCGCACCGTCGTCGAGCAGCTGTGGCGCGGCAGCATCGAACTGGTGCGCAATCCCGAGAACCCGCGGGGCTGCTTTTTGGTGCAGGGCGCCCTGGTCTGCAGCGATGCGGCTCAGTCAGTGCAGCAAGCGCTGGCACAGCAACGCCTGCAGGGAGAGTTGGCGCTGCGTCAGCGGTTCGAGCGGGCGGTGGCAGAGGGCGATCTGCCGAGCGAGGTCAGCGTCACCGATCTAGCACGCTTCGTCTCCACGGTTTCGCATGGGCTCGCCGTGCAGGCCGCAGGGGGGGCAACGGTCGCCGAGCTGGAAGCGGTCGCTGCGCTGGCGATGCAAGCGATTCCAGCAGCCGCGAGCCGCTGATTTCAAGCGGCGTCTCGGTCTTCGAGCGGCCGGATGCGTCCATAGCGCGGGCTCCGATGGCAGATAAACTCAATCCATGCTCGATGTCTGGCGAGCCAGCTGCCGAAGACCAAACAGGAGCAAGGGAATTTTGGGGACCGCGATGTCGATCTGGCCCCTGCTTGTTCGACGAACAGGTGAATGCAACGCACCTAACCACAACCGACAGGAATGCAGTCATGAGCAAGCAAATCTTTATCAACCTGCCTGTTTCCAATCTCGCCGCTTCGATGGCGTTCTACGAGGCGCTCGGCTTCGAAAACAACCCGCAGTTCACCGATGACACCGCGGCTTGCATGGTCTGGAGCGAGTCGATTTATGTGATGCTGCTGACGCACGCCAAGTGGAAGACCTTTACGAGCCGCCCCATCCCACCGGTCACGTCGAGCGAAGTAATGCTGGCGCTTTCCTGCGACAGCCGAGAAACCGTCGACAAGCTCAACGAGATTGCCGCCGGGAACGGCGGGACGGCCGACGTCAATCCCGTGCAAGATCTCGGGTTCATGTACAACCGCAACCTAGCGGATCCCGACGGCCACGTGTGGGAAATGTTCTGGATGGATATGGCGGCATTTCCGGCCTAGCTTTTTTACATGTCTCCCACTCCTGCTGCATGACGAATGCTTTCCATTCTGCCATTTTGCCGCTCGAGAAGCGTCAGACGTCGCAGTCGTAACGCTCATCAGGCTCATTGGAGAAAGGAGTGTGAGATCTCTCGTTTGTCAAACTGGCCGGATGCAACCCGTGCATTCTTGCCTCTGTCAGGGACCGCGGACGGCTTTCTCTCACGGAGGCGCGGAGTCGCAAAGGTGAGGAACTACAGCCCTCGGTCGGTGATTCGTAGGTGGTCTGGAGGGATCGCCCTTAGCCGCTT
>CALELC010000487.1 GCA_937904535.1 uncultured Planctomycetaceae bacterium | reverse complement strand
GAGGACTGATCTATCCGGGGATGGCCGAACCAGACGCTGGGTGCAGGACCCGGTCAGCACCGCAACGCTGGCCGGGTCACTCATGCCTTCTGTTCACGTGGGCCAGTAGGCGATTTACTGCTCGAGCGTGACCTGGACCGGCAGGTGATCGCTGGCAAATCGTCCAGCCGGGGTCTTCGGATCTTGCGTGGCATGGGCGAGCACACGCGGTCGGTCCGCACGGGTGATGATGAAATCGATTCGGGTATTGGGATCGATTCGCCGAAAACCGTTCCAGGTGCCTTTCGGGCCTTGGGGCGGCGTCTCGGTGCGGGTGATCGAATCAGCGAGAATGAACTCGCCGTCTTGGGCCGTCAGCGCCGCCAGCGGGGGCGAGTCAGGACGAGCGTTGAGATCGCCCATGATGATCAGGTTGCGGTCGCCCGCCAGAGTTTGCGCCTGCTGACGCATAAGCTTGGCAGAGTTCACTCGGGCCTCGGCGCTCTGATGGTCAAAGTGCGTGTTCATCACCAGCAGTTCACTTTTTGAGGCGGCGTCCCCGCCGACAGGACGCAGCACCACCCACGAGCAGATCCGCGGGAGGTTTGCTCCCCAAGCTGGCTGTCCCACCGCTGCGGTGTCCGGGCCGAGCCAGAACGTTCCACGATCAATCGCCGTGAACCGATCCTTCCGCCACAGTACCGGTGTGAACTCACCGTCATCTTTACCGTCACTGCGGCCGACACCGTACCAGTCAAAGTCTGGCAGCTTTGGCAGCAGGTCGTCGATCTGCTTACGCGTGGCTTCTTGCAGGCCAATGATGTCGCCTTTGGTAATCATTTCGGCCACCGCTGTCGCCCGTTGATCCCAGTGGTCGGGCCCGTCATTGCGATTCAAATAGCGGATGTTGTAGGTAATCACTTCGATGCGGTTACCAGGCTGCGTTTGTTCCTGTGCGTGGACAGCTGTCGGGCTGATCAGGAGCGCTGCCAAGAGTCCGCCAGCGATCGCGAACCGTGTGCGGAGAACGAAGGCGGCGGTGGCAAGGCGGTGCGGGATCTGAAGCATGGGAGGGGATCGCTCGTAGGTGGGGGTGAAAACCGAAAACCCGTGTGCCGAGGCTTCTCCAGGGCCGACTGGAGGACCTACAATGTGGCAGGTGCTAGTTTACAATGACGCCACTGCCTGTGCTGTAGGCGGTCCTGCCTGCCTGATCCTTCCAATCGCCCACACCCATTGCTGATTTGGTCATGTTCTTTGAAACCGCATTTGGTAAACCTTCGCTGCGCCGAATTCAGCGCCCGCTCGTCGGCCTGTTGGTCGCGGCTGTCCTGCTGGGGCCCGCCGCCTCCTTGGCTTTAGCGTGTCCGTTCTGCAGCGCTGTATCGCAGACGATTCGCCAGGAAATGGAGGTGATGGATGCGGTCGTGATCGCCGAATCCACGCCGACGTCGCTTCGCAATGAAGAGACCGGCGAAGTCCTGCTGAAGGTCGTCAAGGTGCTCAAGGGTGAAGAGCACGTGAAACCTGACAGTGCTCTGAGCGTTGTCTACTACGGCAAGGTCGAACCGGGCCGCCGCTTTATGCTGTCGGGCGTCGATCCACCGAACTTGCAGTGGTCGACCGTGCCGCTGACCGAGGAAAGCGAAGCGTACGTGCTGGCGATCACCAAGTTGCCTGACGATGGACTGGAACGACTGAAGTTTTTCCAGAACTACTTGCAGCACGAAGACCCGATGCTCATGCGCGATTCGTATGACGAGTTCGCGATCACGCCGTATCCGGTCGTGCAGTCGCTCAAGCCGCACATGAACCACGACCAGTTGGTGCAGTGGATTCAGGATCCGGAAATGCCGGCAGACCGCAAACGACTGTACCTAACGATGCTCGGGGTCTGCGGGACCGAAGCTGACGTGCCGATGCTGGAAAAAATGATCACTAGCACGCAGCCCAGCGCTCGCAGCGGGCTGGATGCGTTGTTGGCCTGTTACTTGTTGTTGGCCGGTGAAGATGGCTTGCAGTTGGTCGACAAGTTGTTCTTGGCCAACCATCAGGCACCCTACGCGGACACTTACGCAGCCATCATGGCGGTCCGTTTTCATGGGACCGAAACCGATAAAATTCCACGCTCGCGCCTCGTTCAGTCGCTGCATCACGTGCTCGACCGCAAGGACTTGGCCGACCTGGTGATTCCTGATCTGGCGCGCTGGGGCGACTGGAGCCAAATCGATCGGTTGGTCAAGTTGTTTAGGGAGGCGGATCAGGACAACAATTGGATCCGCGTGCCGGTCGTGAACTACCTGCGTGCTTGCCCGCAGCCGGAAGCAGAAGCGGCGCTGGAAAAGCTGAAGGAGATCGATCCCGAAAGCGTGCGCCGGGCCAGTTCGTTCTTCTCGGTGCCGATCCCGCAGGCTCCGGCTCAACCGGCAACGAGTTTCCGGAGCGACCAGGCGGCCGGTGGTTTCGCCTCGGCTCAGACCGCTCAACAACTGGCCGGAAACGGCGACAACTCCGCTTTTCGGCAAGGTGCGGTTACCCCGGGGGCTGATTCGTCTGCGGCTGGCCCGCTGGCGGTGGTTGCGCTGAACCCTGCAAAACTGTTCGGCGTAATGCTGCTGACGATTACCACGTTGGTGATCGCGTTGTATCTGGTTTTGACCGGAGGTGGAGCGCCGTCGTTGCCCACCGCCGGTTCGGAAAGGGTTTGATTCGCACGTATGTCAGCCGAAGTACAACTCACCAGTTACGCCGCAGCCGAACCGAATGACTTTCCCTACCGGGCTGTTAGCCGCTCGGCCGTGGCGTCGATCGTGTTGGTTCCCGTCGCCATGCTCGGTCTGATCCAGGCATTTGCGCCGCTATTGATTTTCGCATTGTTTGGAGTGATCTGCGCCGTGTTGGCGCTGCGGTCGATCGCTCGCTGGCCGGATGAATACAGTGGCCGGCCGCTCGCTGTCTTGGGAGGTGTATTGAGCGGGCTGTTGCTCGTTAGTGGCACCGCCTGGCACTCCTATGTGTATGCCAC
Organism: uncultured Planctomycetaceae bacterium; assembly: GCA_937904535.1. Taxonomy (GTDB): domain Bacteria; phylum Planctomycetota; class Planctomycetia; order Pirellulales; family Pirellulaceae; genus UBA6163. The sequence continues at coordinate 2,580 of CALELC010000487.1, read as the reverse complement.
CGAGGTTCCCGAAGGGTACCAGCGGGTGTCGTTTTACGAGTTTCAGCAACCGCAGTCGGCACCCGACTTGCCATCGGCACGAGCGCTGGAGTTCGACGGGCAAGACATCTTCATCAAGGGCTACATTCACCCGTCCTCGGGCAGCGGCTTGCTGCGGCGGTTCATTTTGGTGCCCGACCTAGGAACCTGTTGCTTCGGAGGCCAGCCGCGGAGTACGGATATGATCGAAGTGACTCTGACCAAGGGTCAAAAGGTGCGGTCGGGCCTGACGAAGCGCAAGCTCGCCGGGAAATTTACTATCAACCCCTATGCACAAAAAACTCCCGACTTCGACAACCAGATCTTTTACCAGTTGCGCGTCGACGAGGTGCGCTAGCTGGGCAGCGATCTGAAACGGTGTCGGGCGTGCAGGTTTCAAGGGAGTGCAACATTGACGTTCTCACCTCGTGTTCGCCGGCTCTGGATCGGCAATCTGCTCGTTGCGGGCGGGCTAGCAATTGCCTGTCCGTTGCCGTTGGGTGTGGCTAGCGGCCAGTCGCCGGCGGCGGCCACGGGGGCCAAAACCGCTGCTCGCAGCGCATCGGGAAGTGACTCCGCGGCAGCAACCAATGCTGCCAGCCGCACCCCAGCAAAAGCAAAGTCCGAGCAAGGTGACATATCGTTCGACGACTTGAAGTTCGCCATCGAAGTGGGCGGCGCTTACGATCCGTCGATGCTGACCGACGAGATCCGCCAACTCGATGGAAAAGTCGTCAAGCTTCGCGGTTACATCCTGCCCAGCACGCTGTTTCGCGAGACGAACATCGACGAGTTTGTGCTCGTTCGCGACAACCAGGAATGCTGTTTCGGCCCTGGTGCGGCGCTGTATGACTGCGTCGTGGTGAATCTGATCAATGGTGTGAAAACCGACTTCACCACCCGGCCGGTGACGGTGACCGGCACGTTTCACCTGAAGGAGTACAAGTACCCGGATGACTCCGGGCACTTCGCTATTTTCAATCTTCGCGGCACCTCGGTGAAGTAGCCGCTGGAGCTATCGCGACCTGACTGCCCGCAAATGCTCGATGAGCGGGCTGTGAAAATGTACCTGTCAGGTCAATCGGGAACGGCACGATCGCCGTTGACCCATTTTCCCCAAGCACGTAGCCTTAGACGGTATGGGCGAGTGCAATCGGTCGTGCGGCGGGTGGCCGTCTGCCCCCGGTGCCTGACCGACACTGAGACAATCAATAAAGCAACGACGCGATGTCATTTCTAGAACGACTGTGGGACGCCCTAGGGCTGCTATTTGGCGGCTTTTTCGGCTCAATCGAACGCTCCATCACCTCGATTTTTGGTAGCAGTAACGCGCGCCAAGTGGCTCGGCTGACCGAGCGTGCTCAGCGGATCGGAACGCTGGAGCCGCGCTATCAGGCGATGAGTGACGAAGAGTTGAAACAACAGACAGAGCTGTTTCGCCAACGGCTCCGCAAAGGCGAAACCCTCGATGACATCCTTGAAGAAGCGTTCGCGGTCTGTCGCGAAGGCGGCCGCCGGTTCCTCGGCATGCGGCACTACGACACGCAGCTGATCGGCGGGATGGTCCTGCACCAAGGGATGATCGCCGAAATGGTCACCGGTGAAGGCAAGACGTTGGTGGCGACGTTGCCGGCGTACCTCAACGCGATCGAGGGCAAGGGCGTTCATGTCATCACGGTCAACGACTATCTCGCCCGCCGTGACATGGAATGGATGGCGCCGCTGTACACCAAGCTGGGCCTAACGGTGGCAGCGATCCAAAGCGGAATGGGAACACTGGAAAAGCAGCGTGCTTACGCCTGCGACATCACCTACGGGACCAACAACGAGTTTGGTTTCGATTATCTCCGCGACAACATGCGCCCCGCCGCCCGCGGCGATCATCGTTTTCCGACCGAGTTGCAGCAGAGCCAGGGGCCGCTGCACTTTGCGATCATCGACGAAGTCGACAACATTTTGATCGACGAAGCGCGAACGCCGTTGATCATCAGCGGACCCGCGGATATGGACCTCGGCAAGTATGCCGAAGCTGATCGCGTGGCGCGACAACTGACCCGTGATCTGCACTTCACAGTCAATGAAAAGCAACACAATGTGACGCTGACCGACGACGGGGTGCGTGAAGCCGAACGCTTGGCAGGAGTCGAGAGCTTCTACACCGCGGGCAATATGGATTGGCCGCATCTGATCGACAACGCCCTCAAGGCACACTACCTCTACAAACTGGACGTCAACTACGTCGTCAAAGATCGACAGATCATCATCGTCGATGAGTTCACCGGGCGGTTGATGGAAGGTCGCCAGTGGAGCGACGGCCTGCATCAAGCGGTCGAAGCAAAAGAAGGCGTGCCGATCAAGCAGGAAACGCAGACCTTTGCGACGATCACGCTGCAGAACTTCTTCAAGCTCTACAACAAGCTGTCCGGGATGACCGGGACGGCGATGACCGAAGCGAACGAGTTCTGGAAGATCTACAAACTCGATGTGGTGGCAATCCCAACCAATCGCCACATGCAGCGGATCGAGCACCCCGACAAGATTTATTTGAACGAGAAGGACAAG
>CALELC010000486.1 GCA_937904535.1 uncultured Planctomycetaceae bacterium | reverse complement strand
GGCTGGACGTCGCTGACGCGGTGGGGCGAACTGACGCACGGTCGTTTGGCCGACAGCGGCGAACTGACCCAACTCGCTGCAGCGGAGCAAACCGCGGCGCAGGGTGGAATCGTTCTGCGGCGAGCCGGCACGGGGGAGGCCAACAAACAGAGCAGCGGCGCCACGGCTGCCTGGTTGCTGACGGCACGCGATCCGCTGGGCAAGCAAGGGGACAACCAAGCAGAAGCCCCGCTGGTCGCCAACCCGCGACCGGCGGCGGCTTACACTTACGGTTACAACGCGCCGCCGCTGATCCGGCGGCTGGGCGTGGTGCTCGAGGCAATCGATCAGGTTGCTTCGACCGGGGAGCAGCCGCTGGAGTTGGTCGTTGACGACGAACAGATTGTCCTCGCTGCGGCAGCGGCACTACAGCGCCCAGCGGCGGTTGCGTCGATCCGCTGGGTTACGGCGAAGGACGCCAGCTATGATCCGTTCACGGCGATCGAGTCGATTCGCGATCCGCAGTTCTTGCCCAACGGCCTCCGGTATCAAGGGCTGCCGGGACTGCTGAGCCTGCTCGGCGACCGTGTCGTTCGTGCCGACAAATAATCGCGGTTGCTCGCCGGAATCGTTCAAAGGCGAGCGGCTTACGCGCGGGTGTCATGCGCTTCGTCGACGCCATCACCCGCTGGCAGAACCGGCAGCGTCAGCACAAAGCAGGTGCCACGCTGCCGGGGATCCGCGGGCTCGGCGATTTCGACGCGGCCGCCGTGCTCGCGCATGATCTTGTCGCTGACCGGTAGCCCTAGCCCGGTCCCACGTGCCCCTTTTTTCGATTCGAACAAGGAAAAGATCTTCTCGCGATCTTCCGGCGCAATCCCTGGCCCATTGTCGGCGACCGACACCGTCCAACCTTCGGACGGACTGAAGCGGGTGCTGACGATGACCTGCCCGGTCACCGGCTGGCTCGTAGCTTGACCGGCCTGCGATTCACTCCACCGCGCCGTATCGTTGCCGAACTCGGTACCGGTTCGCGCCTCACGCACCGCCGTGATTCGCTGCGGATCGTCAAGCTGTAGATCGGCAACCTCTGCCACCTCGGAATCACACGGTGAATCATCCGGCTGATCGGCTGCCGCATCGATCGCGTTGGTCACGATGTTGAGTACCGCGCGGTGCAAAGCGTCGGGATCAAAGTTCGCCAGCGGCAGTTCGCTGCCAGGTTGAAAATCGAGCGTGACGTTCATGTCCGCAGCGCGGGAACGCATCAGTTCGACCACATCGGCCACAGTCTCGTTCAAATCGGCGTCGACTCGTTGCGGCTCCCGTTCCTTGCTGAACGTCAGCATGTCCATCACCAGGTTGGAGATCCGTTCCTGGTTGCGCTCGACGATACCCCAACCCCGGCGAACTGCGGCGGTGTCGTTGCGCTTGAGTCCAGCCTCGATCAGGTAACTGCCCCCGCGCATCCCTTGCAAAATGTTTTTGACGTGGTGCGACAGCGTCGCGATCGTCTGGCCCATGACTGCCAAGCGTTCGCTCTGGACCATTGCCGAATAGTAGAACGTGTCTTCGATCGCCAGCGCCGCTTGGTAGCCAATCGCGGTCATCAGCCGCAGATGTTCGTCGGTAAAACGGGCTTGGTAGCCTGATTCGATGATCGCCCCGGGAGGCGTGTAGGTGTCAACATACAACGCCCCCACCACGGCGTAGCGTCCTTGCAAGGGGACACACAACGCTTCGCGAACGCCGCCTTGGACGATTGAATGTGCGGAGTCAAAGCGGGCATCGTCGCGGGCATCGTTGGTACGGACGCCTTCTTTGCGTTCGATGACGTAATCGAGAATCGTGCGGCTGATCGCGATCGGGCCGCGCTGCGCCGCACCTCCGCGTCCGCCCTGGTCGTCGTCGCGATCGCAACGCGCCGCTGGCTTCAGTGGCCCCGAATCACCGTCGCGGAGCATCACACAGCCTCGGTCGGCTGCCACCCAGTCGAACACCAACCGCAACACGCGATCGAGTAGTTCTGGAATGCTGTCGGTGCGCCCCACCGCCAGCGCCGTCAGATACATCACTTCAAGGTTGCGATCGGCTTCGGAGCGGCTGCGGGCATCGCTGCCAAACGCCACAGCGCCGGAAACCGAGGAGACGATTCGCGAAGCATCACCGCGTGCGTTCCGGTGGTCATCCGCCGCCTGAGCAATGATTTCGACGCCGTGGCCTGTTTTTGAAGCCGACGCAGATTGGTTGCCGGCCCCGGTGAAGATCAGCAGCGTGCCTCCGATCTCGATCCGATCGCCGCTGGCCAGCGGATGATGCGAGATCAGTTGGCCATTGACGAGTGTCCCGTTGCTGCTGCCCAGATCGATCATCACGAAGCCGCCACCGGCCACCGGCCGCAACTCGGCATGAGCCCGCGAGGCTTCCGAATCGAGTAGCCGGATTTCGCAGGACGAATCGCGACCGAGCCTCGTCACCCGAGGTTCCAGCGGGAAATGTTTTCCCTGGTCACGCCCGCGAACTACAAACAATGATGCCATGACAGCCGACAAGTTCCGTGTGAAAGGTTCCGCTGCGCCGCTCGGAGTTCCCGCCGCGAATCTCCTGTGAGTGCAACGGCCAGTGGCCAAGCATAATCGGAGCACTCGGCCGGTGATTTTTCGTCCGCGAACTTGCCAGGGTTTCTCCTGACGTCGGAGGTTGGGAACCCGTTTATTCCGCAGCCGGCTGCTCAACCGGCGCTGTACCGGCTGGATCGCGCGTTGCCGGAGCGTCACGGGTCAGTTCCTGCGCACTGACCGGCGGCAGCGTCACCTGGCCGGTGGCAGCCCACTGCGTCCCGCGCTGCAGGGTAACCTGGAACGCCAGCCCCGAAATCGCAGTCAAATCATGACCCAGCGTCGTGTGAAACACCCGACCGTTCCCAAAATGAACGCTCATCAGGATCGGTTCGTGCTCACCGGTTCCGCCGGTCGCCGGCTCGCTGTAGGCCGTTGCCAAAACGTGCATGTTTTCCGCGGGCCCCCGAAGTTTGCCATACAGTTCGTCCTCGGCTTGCATCCATGACTTCGGGAGCCCGCGGGTGACGGGATGGTCCGAGTCGCGGACGACGACCAAAAACGGAGTCCGTCGGCCATGGGTGCCGCCACTGCCAGGACTGGTATCACGGGTGAAGCGGCCTTGGTCATCTTTCCAACGAACATAAGGCCCGTCCTTTTCCGTCCGTCCTCCCCAGCCGCCGAGGCCAATCATGCGGTTGTAAGCTTCCCAACCGGGAAACGAATTATTGGCGGCATGGACCGCCACGAATCCACCGCCGCCGCTGACAAACTGTTCAAATGCGCGCCGTGTCGACTCGCTCCACGGATCGCCGTTGTAATTGGAAAGCACCACGTCGTAGTCCGCAAATCGTGGTGTAAACCCGCTCATGTCACTGCCTTGGGGAGGCGAGGTCGCGACGGTGACTTCGAATTGGCCGGTCCCTTCGAGGATTTGTTTGATGGCGGGCGTCGTTTGCTGCCACGCGTGATTGTTTTGACCATCGATCAGCAGCACTTTGATCGGTTTTTCGGCCGCTTCTGCGGCGGTCACCGGCTGAGCAACGGCAGCCGAAATGAAAATCGAACCGACCACGATCATCGCCACGAGAGATCGGAGCATTCCGGAGACTCCTCAAAGGGACAGGAAAAGAGCTGGGGGGAAGCAGCTTCTCCGCGGCAATATACCAAATGCCGCTCTCCCACTGGGTTGCCCCGACCGCGTCAGGGCTGGGACGGTTGGTCAGTGGCCGTTGGCAGCGTCGGCATCTCGGCGTCTCGCAGTTCAACAGGCGAGACAGCGATGTCTTCGATCTCTTGGTAGTTGGCCGACTGACGCATCAACAAGTAGATCGCTCCGGTGAGTCCGCCCGTCGCCGCCGCCGCGACCGCCAGCGGCAGTTGTTCCATCACTACTTGCAGCCAACTCTGACCGGCCAGATCACCGGAACCGGTCCGTGCGGCGACCAGAGCCAAGGCGAGTCCCGCTGAACTGACCGCACGCGCGAGCAGGTACACGATCATTGCCAGCCCGTAGCCACACAGGCTGTACAACAGCAGCTGAACCGGGCGGCGATACAAATACTCGTATCCACGCGACAGCGAATCGACGGCGTCATTGCGTTTCTCTACCGCCATCGCGGTCCAGGCCAGTGGCACGGCTACGACGGCCCCTGCAGCCAGGAGTCCGATCAGGATCACCAGCGGCAGCGCGAGCAACGATACCAGCTCGCTGATCCACATCCCGACGCGCCCGAGTTGTTCCAGGGCGCCGGCCACGAACATCACGGATGACAGCCCCAGAATCGCAACCAGCGGCAAGACAGCAATCGACCAAATTCCAAGCTGTCGCCGCAGGGCAACCGTAAGGTTCTGGAAAAACGACTGTTCACGCCCCGCGGCATAGCATGCTCCGGCACGCGCGAGTGTCGCAGCTGGCAAGCCCCACACCCCAACGATCGCCAACAGCCGCAGCAGATCTTCCTTACCGGTCTGAGCGAGCCAATCAAAATCGACAAGTAGCTCAAGCAAGCTCCACAGGGGGCTGAGCCAGTCACTCCCCACCTGTGGGCCTGAGACCGCATATGCTAACACTGCCAACGGACCGCGAGCCGTTGGTTCGACGCCGAGCAGGATGCCGCGGCTGATGAGGACCGCCAGCAGACACAGCCCAACGTACAGCGGTGAGCCCGCTACACGCAGCGCCAGGGGCAACACGAGCACCGGCAACGCGTCGCGCCAGCGGCGCACCCGTTGCAGGATGCCAGTCTCAAGATCGTATCCGGTAAATGGGGCACTCATAGGCCGGAAATCGTAACGCTTATTGCCCCGGACAGTAACAAGGTCTCCGCACAAAAGCGGTTGCACCTGCACCTTGCGACGGACATCTATGAACACCTTGATTCAGGGAATCGGACTGGCGGCACCGCGTTTCAGCATCGATCGTCAAAACGCCTTGGGATTTGCCAAAACGATGCTCCACGAGCCCGAGCGGCACACACGGGGGCTAGAAGCGTTGTACCGCATGAGCGCCGTGCATAAACGCGGCAGTGTACTGCTGGAACATGAAGCCAGCGGCGGCGCGGTGATCGAACTGGAGCAGACGTTCTATCCGCGCGCTGAATGCCCGGCGCAGCGTGGCCCCAGCACGGCGACCCGAAACGCCCGGTTCACGATCGAGGCATTGCCGCTGGGTCGCCGCGCGGCGCTGGCGGCGATGAATTCCGCAGGAATCGCTCCGGCCGCGATCACTCATCTGCTCGTCGTGACTTGCACCGGATTCTACTCACCGGGCTTGGACGTCGGACTGATCCATGACCTGCAGCTGCCGCCAGAAACCGAGCGCGTGCAGATCGGTTTTATGGGCTGCCACGGTGCGATCAATGCACTGCGGGTGGCGCGTGGGTTGATCGCCGCCGATCCCGATGCTCGCGTGCTGCTCGTGTGCGTGGAACTTTGCAGTCTGCATTACCAGTATGGCTGGGAAACCGACCGCGTGGTCAGCAATGCGATTTTCGCCGATGGAGCGGCGGCCCTGGTGCTGGGGTCGGACGACCTAGGGAACAGCGAA
>CALELC010000485.1 GCA_937904535.1 uncultured Planctomycetaceae bacterium | reverse complement strand
AGCGCGTCGGGAAGATCTTCACCGACTCGTCCGTCACCGCATCCATCGCGGACTGTGCGAGCGAGTCCATCTTCACAAACCACTGATCGGCGAGCAGCGGTTCGATCGGCGTCTTGCTGCGATCACTGTGCGGCAGCTCGATCTCGCGGTCTTCGACCTCACCGAGCTGACCAAGCGCATCAAGATCCGCCACCACACGTTGCCGCGCTTGCTTGATCGTCAGCCCTGCATACTGACCGGCTGCGGCGTTGAGCGTGCCATCAGCATTGAGAATGTTGATCATCGGCAGCGCACATCGCAGGCCGACTTCGTAGTCGTTCGGGTCGTGTGCGGGCGTGATCTTGACGCAGCCGCTGCCGAGCTCGGGCTTGGCCCACAGGTCGGCGACCAGCGGGATCGGCCGATCGACCAGCGGCAGCATCACCATCCGACCATCCAACGCCATGTCGCGGAGCGTGATCAGCGCCGGCAAAAGCTGCTCGCGGCGTTGCAGCAGATCGTCGAGCTGGCTTTGGATTTGGGGACGTTCCTTTTCTCCGGCGGCGGCAAGCTTCGCCTGACTTTCTTGGATCAGCGCATCGAGCGCGGCGGCCGGATCCGGGTGGACCGCAACGGCGGTGTCACCGAGCATCGTCTCGGGACGCGTCGTCGCAACTTCGACCTCGGCTGGCTCGCCCGGCTTGGGCTCGATCACCCGGTAGCGAATGTGCCAGAAATTGCCTTTGACCGTTTCGTTGAACACCTCGTCATCGCTGACGGCGGTCTGCAGGAACGTATCCCAGTTGACCAATCGCTTCCCGCGGTAGATCAACCGCTGCTTAAACAAGTCGTAGAAGGTGGCTCGCACCGCGGCGGCGCAGCGTTCATCGAGCGTGAACCGGGTCCGCTCCCAATCGCAGCTGCAGCCCATGCGTTTGAGCTGGCCGAGGATTCGCTTCTCGTACTGCTCTTTCCACTGCCAAATCCGATCGACCAGGGCCTCGCGACCGAGGTCGTGCCGAGTCTTGTTTTCCTGTTCCTTGAGCCGCCGTTCGACGACCGCTTGAGTGGCGATCCCGGCGTGGTCCGTGCCCGGCATCCACAACGCTTCATAGCCCTGCATCCGCCGAGTCCGGATCAAAATGTCCTGCAGAGTATTGTTGAGCCCGTGGCCCAAGTGCAGCGCGCCGGTGACGTTCGGCGGCGGGATCACGATCGTGAACGGCTTCCGCTCGGGATTAACCGTTGCCCGCCAGCATGCGGCGGCGTCCCAGCGAGCAATGATCTGTTCCGCGGCGGTTGCGAAATCAAACCGGTTGCCGAGTGCTTGATCGGCAGATCCTTCGGTACTCATAGGTTCATCTCCTCCGGCTGCCCGGAGTCTGCTCGAACAGGGGTCTGACCCTCTTCGACGTGATCAAAAACTTGATGAAAGCGAGTGCTGTCCAAAGGGTCAGACCCCCTTTGGAATAGGCTTATCGGCCCCGTCCTGATGCAGTTTGTATTCGACGGCATCCACCAGCGCTTGCCAGCTGGCTTCGATCAGGTTTTCGCTGACGCCGATCGTACCCCAGGTCTCGACGCCGTCGGTACTTTCGATGTTCACGCGAATCGAGGCCGCGGTGCCTGCGCCCGAATCGACCACGCGAACCTTGTAGTCAACCAGCCGCATTTTCGAGAGCGAAGGATAAACTGGCTCGAGCGCTTTTCGCAGCGCCGCGTCGAGCGCGTTGACCGGGCCATGCCCTTCGGCGGCATCAAAGCACATCTGGTCGCCGACCTGCAACTTGATGATCGCTTCGGCGTAGACGTTATGTCCGGCAGCATTGCGATCGCCAGCGACGACGCGGTACTTGGTGGTGACGAAATGGGGCTGGAATGATCCCGAGACGCGGCGAACCAGCAGATCAAACGAGGCCCCTGCCGACTCGAACTGGTAGCCTTGATTTTCCAGGCGGACCACTTCAGCGAGGATCGCATCCATCAACTGGCGGTCTTCTGCCAAATTGTGGCTAGCGGTTACGGCGGCGATGTTGCTGCGTCCGCTCAGTTCGCTGACCAGAATCCGCCGCTCATTTCCGACCAGCGCTGGGTCGATGTGTTCGTAGGTGCTGGCCGACTTATTGACCGCGTGAACGTGCATTCCGCCTTTGTGAGCGAATGCGCTTTGGCCGACAAACGGTTGGTTGCCACGCCACTGCAGATTGGCGGTTTCGTAAACATAGCGGCTGAGTTCGGTGAGCGATTCGAGACTGCGACCGCCGAGCACCGTATAGCCGCGTTTCTTCAGCGCGAGATTGGCGATGATCGAGATCAAGTCGACGTTGCCGCAGCGTTCGCCGATTCCGTTGATGGTGCCCTGGACCTGCGCGGCGCCGGCATCAACCGCAGCCAGTGAGTTGGCGACCGCTAAATCGCTGTCGTTGTGGCAATGGATGCTGATTTTGACATCGAAATCGGCGACTGCTCGGCGGGCTTCCTGGACGATCCCGGCAATTTCCTCTGGCATCGAGCCGCCGTTGGTATCGCAGAGCGTCAGGTGCGTTGCTCCGGCCGATGCCGCGGCCCGCAGCGTTTTCGCAGAGTACTCGGGGTTCGCTTTCCAGCCGTCAAAGAAATGCTCCGCGTCATAGATCACGCGGCCATGTCGGGAAAGAAACTCGGTGCTCTCGCCGATCATGTCGAGGTTTTCCTCGAGCGAGACATTGAGCACGTTGATGACATGGTTGTCCCAGGTCTTGCCCACCATCGTAAAGGTCGAGGTACCGGCAGCGACCAGCGCCTTCATCCCCGGATCATCCTGCACCTTGAAGGAGCGGCGGCGGGTCATCCCAAAGGCGCTGACCTGGCTATTGCCGAGATTGAATTTGCGGATCTGTTGAAAGAAGGCCGCGTCCTTTTCGTTGGACAGCGGGTAGCCGCCTTCGATGTAGTCGATCCCGATCTCTGCCAGTCGCTGAGCGATGTTGAGTTTGTCTTGCAGCGAAAAGCTGATCCCTTCGCCCTGGGTGCCATCGCGAAGCGTGGTGTCGTAGATCTCGATGCTGCGGGTGGGCGACTGGCTGCTGGTATCGGTATTCATCAAATATCGCTAGGAAGGCGTCAACGGCAACTAAAAAATCCCCCGAGGCGGGGACGACCTCGGGGGATTGGCGTGAAGCGACTTGTTCGCGTTGTAGTCGTTGCGGTGAACGGAATCGATCGAAAATCGATTCACGCCGGGTAGGGCTGCAGCGTCTGCTTCCTCCGCCTTCCCCCTACCTCAAACCTTATCCCCCGGATCAGGTTCGTTGCCGGAAAGCGGAGCCGGTAATCAAAGAAATGATGGGGGAAATGATCATGGACGTTCGCGGAAGCCGTGAGATTGCCGGTCAATCGAGTGGGACCTAAGCCCAGTGCGAATGAGCAATCTTAGGGATCGCTCGCTGGTTGTCAATTACAGCCCAAACACGGCGAGCGGCAGGAGGTTGAGCAAAGGGGCAGAACGTCCACGCGGCCCGGACGTGAGCCTTTAGCGCCCCTGCAACTTCAGCACCGGCAAACGACCGCGGCTACCGATCCGCGCCGCGATCGCTGGCGGTGTGGGCAAAGGAGCGACCGGCTCATCGCGCCAGTCAGGATCGTAGCGGTCGCCTTGGAAGGCGTTCAGACGTACCAGTTCACGCTCGATAGCCGCCCGCAATTCCGACTTTTCCAAGCACCACTGCGGACCGATCAAGTAATCCGGTGGTGCGTCGCCGCTGATCCGCTCGACGATCACCTGTTCGGGAATCAGACGCAGGAACTCCACCACAGCACGGATATAGGCGTCTCGTTCCATCAATTGGACTTCGCCGCGCAACACACTCTCGCCCAGCGGTGTGTTGCGGACCGCGTAGAGATTGTGAATCTTCACCGCGTCGACGCCGAGCACACCGATCGAGCGGGCGGTGTGCATCATCTGCTCATGCGTTTCTCCGGCAGCGCCGAGAATCACGTGGGCACAGGTCTCAAACCGGCGTCCACGGCTGCGGTTCATCGCGTCGATCATGTGGCCGTGCTGATGGGCGCGGTTCATCCAGGCAAGCGTCGCATCGTGCCGCGACTGCATCCCGTATTCCAGCGACACATACGTTTCCGCCGCAAGCTGATCGATCAGATCGAGCACTGGATCGGAGGCACAGTCGGGACGGGTGCCGATGGCGAGGCCAACGATTTCAGGTGAGTGCTGGAGCGCCAGGCGATAGAGCTCTTCGAGTTGGTCGACCGGCGCGTAGGTGTTGGTCGCTGGTTGAAAATAAGCGATGAACCCAGCGACCTTGCCGTAGCGTTTGCGTACCGATTGAATGCCGCGGCTGAGTTGATCGGCCACGGCAGCGAGTCGCACCCGCCGACTGGGGCTAAACGAACGATTGTCGCAAAAGTTACAGCCGCCCTGAGCGACGGCACCATCGACGTTTGGGCAGGTAAAGCCAGCGTCGATGCTGATGCGCTGCACGCGTCCGCCGAAACGCTTGCGGAGCTCATCGCCAAAGGTTCGAAAACGCCGCGGCTCGCCGATCTGCTGATCCAAGGTCATGCTGTTCCGCTCAACCGCCGTAAGTCCGCGCCTGCTGCCGTCTGAAAGGTTGTCTGCGAACATGCGTGATTACAGAGCCGGCAATTTGAGTTCATCGCAGCAGTGAAATCGTTGACCTAATAGACAATGTAGTAGAATAATGTTGGGCTCCCGCTGCTAGCGTGAGCCGGCTCCTGCGGGAGCGTCGATTCGCGTCTCGTTTTTATCGACTCTCTAATTTTTACCGACCCTCGGGTAAGTGCCAACCATGACTTGGGAAGACAAGGTCACAGGAACACCGAAATACGGCATGCTTGTGCCCACTGGTGGGGGCGATCCGATTCCGTTGTTGAAGGACCGGTTGGTGGTCGGCCGCCGCGATAGTTGCGACATTGCGCTGAAGTTCCCGAACGTTTCGGGACAACATTGCCGGCTGACTGTCGAGCATGGGTATTGGTTTGTCAAGGATCTCGGCAGCCGCAACGGCGTGAAAGTCGATGGCAAAACCGTGGTCCGCAAGCGGCTCGATCCCAACTGCAAGATCGCTTTCGCGAAACACGAATATCGGCTTGAATATGAACCGCAGGATCTGGGGGCCTTCGGACCTCCGCCGGCGGACGACGAGTATCTGGAAGAGTTGCTCCGCAGTTCGCTGGTCGATCGTGCCGGGTTAGGCCGCCGCAGCGCCGCCAATCCGTCCCAGAATCGCAACCTCGCCGACGAAGAGTAACCCAAAGGAATCTGATGCCACGATTGGCCCACCACGTGTTTTTCACGCTCGCCGACGATTCGGAAGCGAGCGTGAATCGATTGCTCACCGCGTGTCAAACCTATCTGACCGACCATGAAGGCGTGGTCGATTTCGCGGTCGGACGCCGAGACACGACGCTCGCTCGTCCGGTCAATAACACGGAATACCACGTATCGCTGCATGTCGTATTTCGCGACCGTGCTGCGCATGATGCCTACCAGACGGCACCCCGCCACCTGGAGTTCATCGCCCAGGAAAAGGAAACCTGGAAATCGGTGGTCATCTTTGACAGCCTGCTCGTCGACGGCGACTGAGTGCCCTCAGCCGCCACTCCTTGCGGCTGATTGAGTCCGCCTAGGAATCGCAGCGGTGCGGCTGCTTGAGCCGTACCGCGATTCGCAACCGCTAACGCAGGTACGCCAGCGTCGCCAGCGAATAAGTGCTGCCAGCGTGTTCGTACACCAGTTCAGCAAACACGGCGACGTGGCCCCCGGCTGGGATCGGTTCTTCACCGTTCCACTGGTCGTCGACTTTCTGCAGCGGTCGTGAGGTCCAGCGCGATTCGCGGAAGTCTTTCGTACTGGAATGAGCGACCCAGAAGCGAGTCGCGACGGGAGTGCGGTCACTGCGGACAGTCAGTCCGAGCACCTGGTCATCGGCTTTCTCGCTCCACTGGATCTGAGGCAGCGGCTGGCCGGCGACGGCATGCTGAAAGAAGACGCCGAGCGTGGCAAGTGCCTCGCTCTGCCGTCCTTCTAGCCCGTGGCCCGCATTAGCACCACGGAAGATGTATTTTTCGCCGACCAGATCGTCCCAGTAGAGATTCATTGCATCGGTGGACCAGTACCGGTCGTTCGCTCCCACCAGCAGCAGCTTCGGCATGCTGACGCGTTGCCGATAGGTATAGGGATCCATCATTTCCCACAGCCGGGCTTCCAAGCGGGTTCGCGGGATACCGTCTTCACGGATCAGGCCCTTGCTCGTGTAATCGACAATCTGTTCGCTCGGCTGGCCCCACAGTTCATACTGACGCTTGATCTGCGTGGGGAAGTTCAGCATGTCGATGACCATCGGGGCGGCAGCTTTGATCCGTGGATCCGCGGCTGCGGTCAGCCAACTCGTCCAGCCGCGTTTGGACGCGCCGGAAACCACAAAGCCTTCGACCGTCGGCCATTCCTGGGCTGCCGAGAACTGTTGCAGGGCATCCATCGCTTTGACAGTGCTGTTGACCATCGGAAACAGCAACGGCCAGCTTTCGTCACCGGTCTTCAGGTACTGCAGCCAAGTTTCCGTGATCAGATCATCTTCCTTACGTCCGCCCATCAGCGGCTGATTGGGAACCTGATGCAACACCGCCACGCGCCCCCGGCAAAGTCGGGCCATTGCGAGTCCGATCGCCATTTCCGAATCGCCCGGAATCTTGCCGATACTGCCGCCGCTCACGAATAACAGCATATGGTCATCGATGACGACCTCCGCCGGCTCGTAGACCAGCAGCACATGTTCCCAGAGGATGTCTTGCCAGCGCTGACTGGTCAGTTCGAGGCGGTAGATCGTTTCCTGGCCGAGTTTTCGCTCCTCGGCTAAACGCCACGAAAACTCTGGCTGGGGACGGGCGATGAAGGCATCAATTGCCCGCTCCGGCGCGATCTGCGGGATTGTCGCCGCTTCGTCCGCAGTCGCTGGCAGGACGGCCAACGCGCTCACGATGCTCATCGCCGCCACGAACCTAACCCAACGCTGAACCATGATTTCTCCCTAAAGATAAGCCGGCATACCAGACGGTAGGAGTATACTCTGGGGGGCCGTTAGAGGCAGCCTCGATTCAATACAGCCGCACGATTTGCAGTGTTCCGTTGTTGTACTGCAGCCCTAAGTAGCGCGCCGCATGAGAAAACTTCGCA
This sequence comes from uncultured Planctomycetaceae bacterium, assembly GCA_937904535.1. Lineage (GTDB taxonomy): Bacteria > Planctomycetota > Planctomycetia > Pirellulales > Pirellulaceae > UBA6163. The sequence goes on along the minus strand of CALELC010000485.1, from coordinate 2,780 downwards.
TAGGAGACCCCGGTGGTCGCTCCAAAGTTCTTCTCGAGCATCAGTTCGCCCGTAGTGATGTTCCAACTTCTCAGGGTGCCTCGCTCATCAACCGTCAGCAACGAATAACCAAACGGCGAAAACACCATCGCACGAATCCCGCACGGATGCATCAGCATCGGCCCGATGGGGTGGTTGGTTTGCCAATCCCAAAGGTGAGCCTCGCGGTCGGTCAAGCCGACAGCCAGGATCCGCTCATCAGCCGAAAGTGCTAACTGGGCCGGGACATCCCGGAAGGTGGCACAGCAGACCGGCGGCTCATTTCCGCGCAGCGAGCGAGACATCAGGTTGAGGTCGTCATTCCAAAAGACTCGGTCCCGGTGACTGGCGATGGCGATAGATAGCGGCGTCTGTGACTGCAAGCGAGTCGCCTCGCCGCTGCCGTCAGCACGGCGAAACCAGACAGAGCTGGTGTTTCTATCGGTGCCCATGAGCCACTGCCGATCAGCCGTCAGGCCGAGCTGCGGATCGCCATATTCGCTGAAGGTCTGCAACACCTGGCCATGTGCAGTGATGAACTGCACGGGCCGATTCGCGCCGGCGATGGCCAGTCGATCCTGAGTCAATGCGATCAGATTGGCTGGCTCACAGGGAAAGTCTGCGGTTGCCCGCCGCGAGTGGTCTTTCGTGTGATACAGAAACAGGCCCTGTTCGTTTCCGACCATCAGCGTTGGACCGACATCACCTTCGTGCAGTTCGTGGAAATCAAATGCGCGGACCGAGAACTCGTTGTCTGCACCAACGAGCCACTGAGTCGGAGTCGGAGGTGGCCAGGAATGCAAAATCCCGGATAAGCCGAGAGTCAAAACCGTTCCATCGACTGGCGAAATGCCAGCGAAATAAAGTCGTTCACCGTCGTTGATCCAGGCGTCATCGAACGTCAACCGGCCTTCATCATCGACCACATAGGTGTGGACCCCGCCGCCACGGAGCGAGATCACGTAGCGATCACGCTGGGCATCGAAGACAATGCTCGTCGGCGTGTCGGGCTGGGGATAAGCGTGGAGCACCTCGAGGTTATCCAGCTCGACGGTCATCAGTTGTTTGCCGCAACTGATCAAGAGATGGTTTCGCTGGGGATCGACCGCCATCCACTGAACCGGGTACTCACTGCCGAATTGCCGCTGACCGACTCGCCGGCCGCCTTGTCCATCGAGCAGTGTGAGTTGGAGACCATCGCTGATCGCGATGCGGCCGTCACCAAGGCTGACCAGAGTGCAGCCGTCGGTCCGAATTGCCGGCCAGTCCTTAACGGGCTTGCCGGTCGACAGATCGATCGCGCCCACTTGACCCTTGTGAGATAAGCAAAAGAGGCGATCCAGTTCCGGGATGATGATCGCGTCGTGAGCTTCGGCTTGCTCAAACAACTGCCGCCGGTGCCGTTCTTGGCCACTCTGCAACTCATAGGCGACCACTGATCCGTCATCGCCGGAACACCAGAGCTGATTGCGCTGCGGATCAAACACAAGCGAATTGATCTCACCCTGATCGGTCGCCCACTGCCGCGGCAAACGGTGCGGCTGCGGGTCGAGTAGGATGACCTGACTTGCCGCCCCACCGACGGCAATGAGATCGCCCACCTGAGTCAAGGCGTACAGCGGCCCGCTGCTTTCCAACAGTTTGATCGGGTCACGCTGCGTCCTGAGACGCAGGTAATACCACTCGAGATCTCGATGGCGTGCCAGCGGCTGGTCTTCATCGTACCGCTCGAGATGCACCCGAGCATTGCGTAAGCCGGTTCGGTTGATCTCCGCAAACGCGTCCTGAATATCGTTCGCATAGGTCAACTGCTCGTTGTAGAACAGCGCCTCACGATTTGCGATCAGCGAATGCGTCAGTTGATCGTTGATATTGAGCAACTGGGAGTTCAGCCGCTCCAGCTCATGGTTGGTCGCTGACAGGAAGAATAAGAACGCAATCAGTGCGACCGCCGGGGCGGCGATCATCGCTACATGTGCCGGATGACGCTGCACCCAACGCAGCGAACGCTCGGCCCAGCCTGGCGGCCTTGCACGGACCGGCTCGCCGCGCAGGAAGCGATCGAGGTCAGCGGCCAGGTCGGCGGCCGAAGCGTACCGATCGGCTGGCCGATGGGCCATGCACTGCAGACAGATCGCTTCGAGATCATGCGGAATGCTGCTACGAATCTGCCGCGGCGCCTTCGTCATGCCAGCGCTGATGTTCTGGAGCAATTCACCGATGGTGTCTCCCCGAAACGGGCGTCGGCCAACGATCAGCTCATACAGCACCACGCCGAGCGAATAGATGTCGCTGGCTGAACTATGGGCATTGACGCCCCGGCTGATTACCTCGGGTGGGGTGTAGCAATACGTGCCAACGAAGTTGGCGTGGGTCTCGGTGACGGTATCGTCTTGGACAATCCGGGCAACGCCGAAGTCGGCCAACATCGGTACGAACGGCAACTGAGTGTCGCGGTGCCGCCGGTCCAACAAAATGTTTGACGGTTTGATATCGCGGTGCAGCACCGATTGATCGTGAGCGTGCTGGACCGCTTGCGCCATCCGCCACACCAGCGCCGCAGCTTCCCGCGGTTCACATCCTCCTGGACGCGATTTCAACCAGTTTGCGAGGGTTTCGCCTTCGATCAACTCACTGACGAGAATCGCATCCTGCTCGTCGAGAATGAGTTCATGCAGAGCCACAATGTGCGGATGACGCAACCTCGCTGTGGCTTCAGCCTCCCGCTGCAGCGGACTTCTCCCGTTCGACCCCTCGACCAA
>CALELC010000484.1 GCA_937904535.1 uncultured Planctomycetaceae bacterium | reverse complement strand
GTTAGGGAAATTACGCTGCCCTCTGTCTGTCGCAGGTTTTCGGCAGGCGAGGAGGGCTGTTGTTAAAATGGGATGAGAAACGCGATACTGAGAGAATCCTTGTCGACGAGAGCGGGTTCCTGTCGCAGCCGCTTGCGAATCACCGCTTCCTCTGCGTACCGTTTCTGGTCACTTCACCGTGAACCCATCCGCGTCTTGGGATGTCGAAGGCTCTCAGGCCCGCCCGCCGAGATCCCGTCACTCGACGTTGGTACCGCTCCTCTGTCCGTTTCTTGGCAATCGAACTTCGCGATGAATCTATCTGCCGATATGCGAACCATTAACCGCCGGAGCCGCCGCAGGCTGGCCTCTTGCTTCACTAGCCTGCTGGTGCTCGCTGCGGTGCTCACCGGGTGTGCCGATCCCAACACCTTCCAACCGCCACCGCCGCCGGAAGTCGTGGTCACACAACCGATTACGCAGCCGGTCACAAGCTACATTGAACAAACCGGCACGGCTCAGGCCTCCGAGGTGGTCGAGGTCCGATCGCGGGTCTCGGGCTACTTGAAAGAGATCAAGTTCAACGACGGAGACTTCGTCCAAGCTGGCCAGCTGCTGTTCGTGATCGACGAAGAGCCGTTCAGCGTCAAGCTGCAATACGCGCGGGCCAAACGCAGCGAGGCGGCGGCCGGACTCGAGCGAGCTAAGCAGTCCAAATCGCGAGAAATCGCTCGGGCGAAACTCGACCTGGCGAAGGCGGAACTGGCGTATGCTGAATCGTCCCACCGCCGCAGCGCCTCGCTCCTGGAGCGCAATGCGACCTCGCGTGAGGAGTACGACCAGACCGCATCAGCGATGCAGAAGGCGGCGGCTCAAGTGGTCGCGGCCCAGTCGGAACTGGATCAGGCCGAGTCCGAGTTTACGACTGAAATCCTGGCTGCCGAAGCCGCCCTGGCGCTGGCCGAGTCGGAAGTGCGGTCAGCCGAAATCGACCTCGAGTACTGCCGCATCACGGCCCCCTGCGATGGATTGATCGAACGCCGAGCGGTCGACGTCGGCAACTACGTCGCCATGGACGCGTCGCTCGTGCTCACCATCATCGGCCGAGCCGACCCGATCTATGCGTATGCGGCGATCAATGAATCGGACTTGCTGCGTCTCCGCAGTCGCTACACCGGCGGTGGTTCCGATCGCTCGATCCCGATTGCGATGTCGGTGGACGAGTCGCAGTGGGAACCGCTGGACGGAGCGGTCGACTACATCGCGCCCAGCATTCAAAAGGGCACTGGGACCGTGCAGATTCGCGGAGTGTTTCAGAATCCGGGATTCATCACTCCGGGGATGTTTGTGCGCGTCCGGATCCCGACCGAAGGGGTTGAGGACGCAATCCTGGTACCCGAACGAGCGATCGGCTACGACCAAGCCGGTGCCTTTGTTTATGTCGTCAATGCCGAGCAGAAGATTGAGCGCCGGGCGGTGGTCCTCGGCGAAGCGGTCAACGGCAATCGAGTGGTCCAAGGTACGCTGACAACGGCCGAGCAGATCGTCGCTGACGGCCTGTTGAAAGTCCGGCCCGATATGCAGGTGACGGTCAAGTCTCCTCAAGCGCCGGCGGACATGATCAACGCCGCAGCGAACCATCAACCTCAAACCAATCCGGGTTCAGCGACGGAGACGGAGCTTTAGGTCCAGCTGATGTGATGCTGCTCCCTAATCGCCCTGCCTCTTTGGCTTTCATCCTATGATCTACCGCTTCTTTATCTCGCATCCCATCTTCGCGAACGTCATCGCCATTGTGACCATGATCATTGGCGCGGTGACGCTGCGAACGCTGCCGGTGGAGCAATATCCCCAGCTGACGCCGCCGACCGTGCAGGTCACGGCGAACTACCCCGGTGCCAATGCCAAAGTGTTAGCCGACACCGTCGCGGGGCCGCTGGAGCAAGCGGTCAACGGCGTCGAGAACATGCTGTATATGAACTCAGTCTGTTCTGACAACGGCACCTACACGATGACGGTGACGTTTGAGGTCGGCACGGACCTCGATCAGTCACAGGTCTTAGTCCAAAACCGAATTGCGACGGCACTCTCGCGGCTGCCAACCGAAGTCCAGCGGCTGGGCGTGACGGCTCAAAAGCAATCGACGAACATGATCCTGGTCGTCGGTCTGACGTCGCCCGGTGGTGAGTACGACGGGTTGTATTTGAGCAACCTGGCCGAGATTCAGATCAAAGACGCGCTGAGCCGAGTTCCTGGCGTCGGCAATACTCAAGTATTTGGCAGCAGCAGTTATGGGATGCGGATCTGGCTTGATCCCGAAAAACTCAAAGCCAGAGAGTTAACCACGGATGACGTAATCGCTGCGATCAGTGAACAAAACGTCCAGGTCGCGGCGGGTCAGGTCGGGCAGCGTCCCGCTGATATCGAGCAAAACAACCAGTTCACGGTCTCCACCCAAGGCCGCTTCAGCGACCCCGAGCAGTTCGGCAATATCATCGTGCGGTCGGTGCCCGATGCGGCCTCGGGCATGCGGATGATCCGCGTGAAGGACATCGCTCGCGTTGAACTCGGCGCGCAGACCTACGCCTCCTGGATGGAAGTCAAAGGCCAACCCGCCGCCGGGATCGGGGTCTTTCAGTTGCCGGGAGCCAACTCGCTGAGCGTCGCGCAGGCCGTGATGGCGCAGGTCGAAGAGATTCGGCCAACCCTGCCCAAAGGGGTCGAGATCAATATCCCCTTCAACCCCACCACGTTCGTCGAAGCCTCGATTCACGAAGTCTACACGACCCTGTTTGAAGCAGGGATTCTGGTGCTGATCGTGATTCTGATCTTCTTGCAGGACTGGCGGGCCGTTCTGATTCCGGCGACCACTGTGCCAGTAACGATCATCGGTGCCTTCGCTGCGTTGGGAGCGATGGGTTATTCGATCAACATGCTGACGCTGTTCGGCCTCGTGCTGGCGATCGGCATCGTCGTCGACGACGCCATCGTGATCGTCGAGAACGCGGTACATCACATTGACCGCAACAAGCTTCCTCCTAAAGAAGCGACCACCAAAGCGATGAGCGAGGTGCTCGGCCCGATCATCGCGATCACGCTCGTGTTGATGGCGGTGTTCGTTCCGACCGTGTTCATGGCCGGGATTACCGGAAAGCTTTATCAACAGTTTGCATTAACGATTGCGGCCACGGCGCTGATCAGTGCCCTCAATGCGATCACGCTCAAGCCAGCCCAGTGTGCGGCGTACCTTCGGCCCACACCGGAAAAGAAAAACATTGTCTACCGAGCCTTCAACCGCGTTTATGAAGGCTGCGAACATGTTTATATCAGCATTGTCCGGCGGATCTTGCGACATGTTGCCATCGCCATGATTGCGTTCGTGGTGATCGCAGCGGGCAGCGGTTATTGGTTCCAAAAACTGCCGACAAGCTTTGTTCCGGTAGAAGATCAAGGCTATGCGATTCTAGCGGGGATGCTCGACGACGGAGCGTCACTGGAACGTACGGCGGAGGTGATCAAGGAACTCGATGGCATCTTGGGCAGCACCCCCGGCGTCCAAGAATGGTTCACCATTGGCGGTATGTCACTGCTCGATGGTTCCACGGTTCCCAATGCCGTGACGATCTTCATCTCCTTCGAACCGCACGAACAGCGACTGAAGGATCCTGCGAAATCGATGGGAGCGATCCTGGGGCACGTCGGCATGGCGACGTCGCAAATCTCCGAAGCGATCGTGTTCGCCTTCCCGCCCCCGGCGATTGAAGGCTTAGGTCAAACCAGCGGCTTTGAGTTCCGTCTTCAGGACCGGGCTAACCTCGGCCTCGAACAACTGCAGCAAGTCGCTGACGAAATCGTTCGCGATGGCAATGCGCAGTCGTCACTGACCAATCTTCAAACTTCGTTTCGCGCGGGCGTGCCGCAACTGTACTTAGACATTGATCGCGAGAAGGCGGCCAGCTTGGGCGTGCCGTTGCATTCGATCTTCTCGACATTGCAAGCCTCACTCGGATCGATGTATGTGAACGATTTCAATAAGTTCGGACGGACTTGGCAGGTGCAGGTGCAAGCGGACCAAAAATTCCGTCGCCGTGCTGAAGACATTCGGCGGCTAGAAGTTCGAAACCTTAGCGGTGAGATGCTGCCGCTCGCTGCGTTCTGCAGCATCCGCATGTCGAACGGCCCGCAGATGATTCCAAGGTATAACCTGTTCCCGAGCGTCACCATCAACGGCGAAGCGGCTCCCGGAGTCAGCTCTGGGCAAGCGATGGCGGTGATGGAGAATATGGCTCGCGAGAAGCTGCCGGCCGGGATGGGCTATGAGTGGAGCGGGATGTCGTTCCAAGAAAAGCGAGTTAGTGGCCAGGCGGTGTTCGTGTTCGCGATGGCCGTGCTGATGGTCTATCTGGTGCTGGCGGCGCAGTATGAGGACTGGTACCTGCCAGCGGCAGTGATTCTGGTGGTTCCGCTGGCACTATTGGGAACCGTGACCGCGGTGACGTTGCGGGGGATGGATAACAACATCTACACGCAGATCGGCATCGTGCTGATCATTGCGCTGGCCAGTAAGAATGCTATTTTGATTGTGGAGTTTGCCCGTGAGCTGCGCGCTCATGGCCGCTCGATCCGTGAGGCCGCTGCGGAGGCGGCGCGGTTGCGGTTCCGGCCGATCTTGATGACATCGTTCGCGTTCATCTTGGGGATCGTGCCGCTGGTAATCGCCGAAGGCCCCGGTGCTGCGAGCCGTCGCTCGCTCGGCACAGCGGTGTTTGGAGGCATGCTCGCCGGCACGTTGTTGGCGGTGTTCTTCGTCCCGGTGTTCTACGTCATCATGCAATCGTTGAGCGAGAAACTCCGGCGCCGCGTCCCACCGCATGAGCACAGCGGGCATCCGGTCGAAGTCGTTTCGGATGAAGAAGTCGCCTTAGCCGGACGCGGCTGAGGATCTCACTAGTCGACCGCCTGCAGTTTCCCATTGATGACAAGCGGTGCGTCGCTCGCCCCAGCGCAGCGACGCCCGCCATGATGCAGCGGACAACCACGACCACATCGGCAGCGGATCACTTAATGATCGAGTTCTGTTAGATGTTCCAATTTGGCTGTCTTATAACTTCGTTTCAAGGTACTCCTTCAGGACCACGGCACTATTTCGCTCGACGTCGCTGGCGGCGAACACGAACATGACGTCCCCTTCTTTCGTAAGGTCTTGGAGCGACTTCAATTGGTCGCCTTGCGCGCTGAGCTCTGACCAGTAGCGGCGGCGGAACTCGTCCCATCTCTCGGGATCGTGTCCGTACCACTTCCGCAGTTCCGTGCTGGGAGCCAGTTCTTTCAGCCACAGATCGACCGCTGCCTTTTGCTTGCTCAGCCCCCGCGGCCACAGCCGCTCGACGAGGACCCTCAGACCATCTTGCTCAGAGGGTTCGGCGTACACACGCTTGAGGCGGATCATGTCGGACTTCCTCGGAGCACTCCGCTCAACGGGTAAGGAAAAAGACGAATTCCATCAGTGGATTATCCACCGAACCAGCGACGGCCGACATCGATCTGAATCCCACGGACAAGGGATTACGAGCAATTGAAGCAAGAACCGAAAACTGCAAACGCCTGGATCCAATCAGACGAACACCAGCACTCGTTCGGTTTGCTTGTCTTCATGCGTGCACCGCCAGCCTGTCAGTTGTACGGATGGTTCGAACGAATCCTTGCTTTCGGAAGTGCCAGCTACGGACCGCGATGATACCTTCTATCAGTGCTCCGGAAACCGCTTGGGTATCAGGAAAACTTATGACCGACAATCTGAACACGGACATTGCCGACATTTTCATCGCAGCAGCGGTTAACACCTTTGAGGCCAACAAGCGGCTGGCGGACCGAGCAATCGAGCAGGTGCCCGATGACCAACTGCATCTCGCACTGGATGAAAACACGAACTCGATCGCCGTGATCATGAAGCACATCGCTGGAAACTTGATTTCGCGATGGACCGATTTTCTTACGACCGATGGTGAGAAGCCAGATCGAAACCGTGACGCCGAGTTCCTCGATACCTTTCGCAGCCGCAGCGAGTTATTGACGTACTGGGAAAGCGGCTGGTCGTGCTTGCTCACGACGCTGCAGACGCTCACGCCGGAAGACTGCCGACGGACCGTGATGATCCGCGGCGTCCCGCATTCGGTGCCGCTGGCTCTCCAGCGTTCGCTCGGGCATACTTGCTACCACGTCGGACAAATCGTGCAGATCGCCAGGCTCCACGCCGGAGAAACGTGGACGACGCTGACCGTTCCGCGCGGCCGCTCCGAACAATTCAACCAAGAAAACTGGGGCAAACCGACTTAGTTCCACCAACGGATTGATTGCGCAACGATGCCGAACTTTATCTGTACCACCTGCGGAACCCAATACCCCGAGACTGCACAACCGCCAAGTGCCTGCGACATCTGCAATGACGAACGGCAGTTCGTTAGAGTCACGGGCCAACAGTGGACCACGCATGACAAGCTGCGGTTGACCAATCGCAACTCGATTCGGTTCGAGCAGCCGGACCTATTCGGAATCGGCGTCGAGCCGCAGTTTGCCATCGGCCAGAGAGCCCTCCTGGTACGGACACCGAGCGGCAATGTCTTGTGGGACTGCGTGCCGCTGCTCGATCCGGCGCTAGTCGAGATGATCCAGGGACTTGGCGGAATCTCGGCGATTGCGATTTCTCATCCGCACTTCTACACATCGATGATTCAGTGGAGCCGGGCCTTTGAAAACGCTCCAATCTACCTGCATGCGGCTAATCAGCAGTGGGTCATGCGGCCCGATGATGCGATTGTCTACTGGGATGGCGACACCCAACAGCTCAGTGACGGCCTGACCCTGATCCACTGCGGCGGCCACTTCGCCGGCAGCACCGTGCTGCACTGGCAACAGGGTGCCCGTGGCAGGGGGGCGCTGCTGACGGGCGACACCATTCACGTCGTCGCCGATCGGAAGCACGTCGGTTTCATGTACTCCTACCCCAACTTCATTCCGCTATCGCCAGCCAGCGTCGATCGTATTGTGCAAGCGGTCGCCCCCTTTGATTTCGACTGCATCTACGGCGTTTTCTGGGACTCCGTGATTGAGCAAGGCGGAAAAGCAGCCGTCGTGCGATCAGCCGAACGACATCGCCAGGCGATTCAAGACGAAACGAGATGAGCGAACACGGCCTGGTGCGTTGACCGCACTTCAGCTCCTCCACGATGTCAGCATCCTATCTGTCCAGCGGCTGCTCACCGGCGGTCGCTGCTCACCGGCGGCCATGGGAACGTGAGCCACTACCGCGCGCCGGTACGCGTTTGAATGTCACGCAGCCGCCGCGCAGCTTGGCCGGTATCAAGTGCAGTCGCATTGTGAAGGACATATTTCAGATAGCGAATGATCGCTGCCCGCTGGGCCGAGTTAAACAACTCATCAAAGGGTGTTTCTTTGATCAAGCCCGCAGGCGTTACGGCGAGCCCGCTCAGCAATGCCGCTGATAGGTTATTCGTGTCGTCGCCGTGTATGACCAGCTCGGTCATGATCGCGGGCATGTAAAACCGTAACCCCGCTGCATCCAGAAAGGCGATGGCCCAGAACCTGGGCTGCAGCGTGGCGAGCTTCACGCGTCGCCAGTCCGTACGTTCGGCGCTCCGCGAGAGCCAATCTTCTTCGGGATTGCCGTAGTCATCCATCGACTGAGCGGCGTGAATATCGATGCCACCACCCAGCGTCACACCTTGGAAGGCGGTAGCGATGTAGTCGACGAGCCACTGGACCTGACTCATAGGATTGAGGTGAGCTTATTCGGTTCAGCGGAAGTGGGCCAAGTGGCAAGGCATAGGCTTAAGGCGCGACGAACTCTTGCGGCAAGGCGTAGCCCTTGGCCTCGGCTTGCGGGCGAGTTGTGATCAACAGTCCCGGCGCTGAGGGTGTTGCCGCCGGATCGACCACCCAAATCAACGTTTGCTTCGGGTCGGAGGGACCGGTCGCGGTCTTGTCAGAATTGGCACCCAGCACCAACTGCGTCAGCACGCCGCGCAGTGGCACATTCCGCATCTGGAAATCCCGCACCTGCTGGTTCTGCGTAATCCCCGACTTCTCCAGGTCCCCGCCGACGATCGTGATTTTTAGCGATGCGGCTCCTTCGGGCAACGAGCGCACAAACTCCTCACCGATCATCGCCACCGCCGTCTCCAACGATTCCTGATCAAAACTGATCGACAGCGGGGTATCGAGCAACTGGTCGATCGATAGCGGTGCTGGCGGCGAGCCGGCCGCTGGCCCGGCCATCGTTCCGCTTAAGGCGCTGCTGGGACCGGACGCGGGCCCGCTGCTGGAGAGCGCCAACAGCGAGGCGAGCGTCACTTGCGGCGCGGCCTCGACGGGAAGGTAGAAATTGATTGTCGGCAGCGATTGCGAAATCCCAAAGCGCGTCTGCTCATCAATCGCACGCAGGTACTGCGGCAGCCGAATCGCCAGCGCTCGCCAAGACGCGGGAATCTCGTGCTGGATGACGAAGGTTTCACCGTGTCCCGGCAGCTCCGTAGCCCGCTCCTGCACGGTTCGCAACAGTGCCGCAGGCGAGGAGGTCCCGCCAGGCACTAACCGAATCTCTCCATACCAGGCGTCGCTCGTATCCCAGGTCACCAGTGCTGCGGTGACGTGAGGGATCAGCAGATCTCGTAGCGGCGAAATCGCAGCGGGCGCATGACGCTGCAGCAGCTTTCGTCCATCGGCAAACAGAAAGTTCGGGCTGATCAGTGCCACCAGTTCGGCTTGGTCGCTGCTTTGGTTCCAAGCGAGTTCCAGCGGCCGCGACAATGGGATCGGCCCGCCGCCCCCTTCGGCAACCAACTTCATGTGCTCGACGGGACCGACCGCAAACGCTGACACCTGCGTCGCACCGCCTTTACCCGCAGCGATGAAATACGCGTCCTCGCCTTCGCCACTATAGAGCGTCTGCCCCTCGGGCGTCCGCGACGCTTCGGCTTTCCAGCGCTGCAGCAACGTGTCGCGGTCCAACGGCTCGGCCAGCCAAACGGCGAATGAGGCTACCGGTTCGCCATCGCGGCCCGGCAACAGCGAGATGACCAACCGCTGCATTTGATCCGGCGACACGCTGCAACGCTGCTCCAGCGACTGGAGCACAGGATCGAGTTCTGGCCCAAACCAACCTCGCCAGTCTGCCGCCGCGTCGCTGCGGAGCAATGCACTGGGCCGGAGCGCTAGGATGATCTGGGCTCCCGGAGTAACCAGATCCAGCGGCGGCGGGGGTGAATCGGCTGGCCAAGGTGGTGCCCAGAGCAGGCGGTCGTCCTGAACCAATTCAAAACCACGGGCTGCCGCCCCCGTGGCCGCAGTGGCCGCTGGTGCCGTCGCATGGGTGCCAGCACTCCCCGTCGCTCCCGTTTCGGACGGCGTCCCTCGGGCGACTCCGGCAGACGGTGGCAAGGGCGGCTGGATGACCGGACGCGGAGCGGGCTCGCCGCCACTTTGGAACGCTCGCAGCAGCACCCCCACCAGCAGCAGAAGCACCGCTATCGAAGCGGAACCGACGATGATCGGTCCTCGCCGGCTGCGACGTGTGCGTTTACGGCGGCGTGGTGCCGACTCTGCCGATACCGCGGGAGCAGTCTGAATCGCCACCTCCGGTAGCTCAGAAACAGCGGCTGGCTGGGGTGTCGAGCCTGCGGGTGCCTGGGGACGAGCAGCGGTCGGCTGCACCGGCGCCGCGCTGCGCGGCGCGGCAGGCCTTTGGGGTTGAGGTTTTACCGGCTCGGACCGCGCCGCCGCTGGTCGAACCGGCACAGCGCCGCTGGCCGGTGCTGCGGGCGTGCCCGGTGTTTCCGAACCATGCGAAGCCTCTGTCCGGATCGATGCTTCGCGGCCGGCCTCCTTCAGCTCAATCTCCTGCGGTTTCACTCTCCTAGCACTGACAGCGTCAGACGCAGCGGCTT
>CALELC010000483.1 GCA_937904535.1 uncultured Planctomycetaceae bacterium | reverse complement strand
GATCGATCTCGGCAAACCGTTTGATTGGTCGTGCGACTACGCCACGTTCCGCAAGCGCAAAGCCGACAAGCTGGCGGCCGAAGAGAAGCAGAACGCTCTGTTCGACAAAAAGCTCTCCGAAGAAGAAGCCTGGATTCGTCAGGGCATCAAGGCACGGCGTACCCGCAACGAAGGCCGAGTGCGAGCGCTGAAGGAAATGCGATTCCAGCGCCAGCAACGCCGCGAAAAGGTCGGTACCGCCAAGCTGCAGATTCAGGAAGGAGCGAAGAGCGGGATGCTCGTCGCCGAAGCGAAGGACATCACCTTCGCGCACGCGGATCGCTCGATCGTGAAGAACTTTTCGACGACGATCATGCGCGGCGACAAGATCGGCATCGTCGGTCCCAACGGAGCCGGTAAGACGACGCTCCTCAAGCTACTGCTGGGCCAGTTGCAACCGCAGTCCGGCAGCGTGCGACAGGGCACCAATCTGCAAATCGCCTACTTCGATCAGCTTCGCGATACGCTCGATCCGGAGAAAACGGTCCAGGATAACGTCGGCGATGGTAACGACACGGTCAAGATCGGCGACAAGTCAAAGCACATCATCGGCTACTTGCAGGACTTCCTGTTCACGCCCGAACGAGCACGGACACAGGTGAAGTTCCTCTCCGGCGGCGAACGCAACCGCGTATTGTTAGCGCGGCTGATGACGCGGCCGGCCAACATCATCGTGATGGACGAACCGACCAACGACCTCGACAGCGAGACGCTCGATCTGCTGGAAGAACAACTGGTCGAGTTCAGCGGCACGATCCTGTTGGTCAGCCACGACCGAACGTTTCTCAACAACGTCGTTACCAGCACGATCGTATTTGAAGACGGTGAAGTCAACGAATACGTCGGCGGCTACGACGACTGGGTCGCTGCAGCCGCGCGCCGAAAAGCGGCCGAGAGCGCGGAGAAACCGAGTACGACCGCGTCTGCCCCGCGCGCTGCCGCGGCACCACCTAAGCCGGCCGCGCAGAAGCCCAAGCGGATGAGCTACAAGGACCAGCACGAGTTGGAACACTTGCCGGCCAAGATTCAGCAGCTCGAAGACGATATCGCAAAGCTGCACGAAGAAATGGCGAAGCCCGAGTTTTATCGCGGCTCAGGTGAGCAAATCAGCCAAACCCAGGCACGCCTGGCACAGCTCGAAGAACAGTTGCATGCCAGCTACAGCCGCTGGGAAGAGCTTGAAGAACTCGCCCAGGCGAGCGGCTGATGGGTAAGCAGCAGGCAGAGGCATTGGGCCCATGACGCCACGGCTCAAGGCGGTTACGGTCCGCATGCTGAAGTTTGCCGTGCCGCTGGCGATCATCGGTTGGTTGCTGTGGCGAGTGGAGCCGGAGCAGTGGGAGCTGTTGCGAGAGCAGCCGCGGAACTACCCGCTGCTGGCCGCAGCGTTAGCAGCCGCACTCGCCGCGGTGTGCGTCAGCTTTTTCCGCTGGTGGGCGCTGGTTCGCTGCCAAGGAATTCAGTTGGGTGTGATCGAGGCGTTTCGGCTCGGAGCGATCGGATTCCTGCTCAGCTTTGTCTCGGCTGGCAGCGTCGGCGGCGATATCTTCAAGACGATTTTCCTTGCGCGCCGCAGCCCCGGCAAAGGGATTGAGGCAGTCGCATCGGTCATTGTTGACCGCGGGATTGGGCTGCTGGGGTTGTTGCTGTTGGTGGCATTTGCGATGTCAGCCGCCGGTACCAGCAGCAATCCCGATTTGGTGAACATCGGCAATGCGGCGCTCGGCCTTTCGGCGGTCGGCATGGTCACCTTGGCGGCTCTCGTGCTCGGCGGCCGGCCGATCGACCGAGCGATCGTGTGGGGTGGTCGGCTGCGGTATATCGGCGGGGCGGTCAGCCGGATCGCTGGACCGCTGCGCGTTTTTCGTCGCCATCCAGTGATGTTGGGGCTGTCGCTCATAATGAGCCTGGGCGTGCACTGCCTGCTCGTGCTGTCCGCATTCTGGATCGCGACCAGTTTATATGGAACGGCGGCCCCCAGCTTGGGCGACCACGCCTTGATCTTCCCGATCGCCAATCTCGCCTCGACGATGCCGATTGCACCGGCGGGACTCGGTGTGTTGGAAGCGGCGATGGAGTGGCTGTACCGCGTCGTACCAGCCGAACCGACGATCGCTTCGGGGATGCTCGTAGCGTTGGTGTACGAAATTGTGAAGGTCGTGATGGCGGTGCTTGGGATGCTGTTCTACTGGACCGCCGCACCGGACATCCGCCGCAGCTTGTCCGAAGTCCGTGAGCGCGAATCACACGAGAATTAATCCCGGTCACTCAGCGCCGAGTTCGGCGCACAACGCAATCAGCCAGAAAACCGGCTGAGCAGCGCATACAAGCCGACGAGGGTTTTGGCGTCGCGGATTGCTCCGGAAGCGATGAGTTCCGGAATCTCATCTTGGCGAACGATGCGATTTTCCATCTGCTCGGTCGCTTCACGAGCTGGCTCACCGGCGGTTAGCCCCGTGGCCAAGTAGAGATGCATGAGTTCATCGCAGATGCCTGGGCAGGAGTAGAACTCGTGGATTTTCTCCAGCTTAGCGGCGGTGTAGCCGGTCTCTTCGGTCAACTCACGAGCGGCGGTTTGCTCGGGAGCTTCACCGGGATCGATGGTTCCCGCTGGCAACTCGAGCAGCGTTTCACCGACGGTGCGGCGGAGGTTGTCGATCAGCACGATCCGTCCATCGTCCAGTCGCGGCAGCAGCACGACCGCCCCGGGGTGCCGAATCACTTCGCGGACGATGTGCCGGCCATTGGCGTCGACCATCTCCAGCGCGTTGACGCTAAACCGGGCACCCTGCAGCAGAACCTTTTCTTTGACTTGTTCGGGCATCGGCAACTCAGACCAGTAGACGTGACGGGGCAGAAGCAAGCTCTCAGCATAGCGGGCCAAGACCACTCAGGCAGCGTGGGTGAGGATCTATCGAGCTTCCCTCCTGGCCAAAGCGAATAGCGACAGATTCCAGTAGCTCACGCCAACGACTGGGCGGTTCCGGCCTGTCCGCTGAGTAACCTGCGATCTCCCTACCCTCATCCTCCAGTCCCATACTACCGTCCACCCGCCTTGCGCACCGCGACTCTGCTCTTGCTGCGTGTCAATGGCTCTTGGTAAGAACCCCAGCAGTGGGAGCTGTCTGCGGCTGCCGAACCGTTTGTCATACGTCCGATTGTGCCTTCGCGGGAGCTTGCAAACGCCATGGACGGCCTGTTGAAAACCCTCTCAGCGCGATTCCTCGCCGCCTCACTGCTGATCCCCTGGCTCGCCGTTCCGCTGGCAGCCAGCGAGGCGCAGTGGATTTGGGCGACGGCTGCGGAAAACGGTTCCATCCCGGAAGGAGAAAGCTGCTATTTCCGCAAGGTGATCAACCTGCGCGTGGAAGCGATCGGCCAAATCGAGATCGCGGCTGACGATACCTACGAATTATTCGTCAACGGCAAACCGGTCGGCTCCGGCAAATCGAGCCGCGGCCTGGACGAATACGACATCACCGAACACCTGATCGTCGGCCGCAACTTGGTCGCCGTGCGGGCTCGCAACACTGCGGGCAACACCGCGGCACTGGCTGCGCGGGTCAGCGTGCGGCCCAAAGCCGGTGGCCAATACTACACGTTCAGCACCGATCCTTCGTGGAAAACCACGACCAAGCAAGAGCCGACCTGGCAGAGCGTGATGTTCAATGATCACCTGTGGGGAGCTGCTAAGTCGTTCGGCGTGCTCGGCGAGACCGCTCCTTGGGATCGGCAATCCAGCGAGCCGATTGAAGCCGCCGCCGATCAGTCCGAACGTTTCCAAGTCCAAAAGAACTTCAGCGTCCAGCGAGTTTTTGGCAACGAGACCGTCGGTGCCGTGATCGCGATGACGTTCAATGAATTTGGGCACATCATCGCTTCGCAAGAAAACGGTCCGCTGCTGTTGCTGCACGATCGCGACGGCGACGGCGTGCCCGACAGCAGCCGCGTCTACTGTGATCAAGTCAAATCATGCCAAGGCATCCTGGCACTCAACGGCGAAGTGTTCGTCACCGGCATCGGACCTCAGGGCACGGGCCTCTACCGGCTGACTGACGAAGATCGCAACGGCTCGCTGGAAACCGTGCGCAAGATTGTCAGCTTCAAGGGACAACCGGGCGAACACGGTCCGCATGGCATTACCCTCGGCTCCGACGGCATGCTGTACGTCGTCGTTGGCAACCACACGCAAGTCACCGGAAAAGCCGGCCCTGGCGAGACCCTGGTCGACTTCTATGAAGGTGATTTGGTGCCGCGATATGAGGATCCAGGTGGACACGCACGCGGCATCAAGGCGCCGGGCGGTACGGTGATCCGCACCACGATCGATGGTTCGATCGTGGAGAAAGTCGCTGGCGGCTTGCGCAACGCTTATGACCTCGTCACCCATCCCGATGGCGGGCTGTTCATCCATGACAGTGACATGGAATCGGATATCAACACCGCTTGGTATCGGCCCACCGGTTTGTATGACATCACCGAAGCTGGTGAGTATGGTTGGCGGAGCGGTTGGGCACAGTGGCCCGAATACTATCCGGACCGCCTGCCGATGATCTTGGATACGGGCCGTGGCAGCCCCACCGGAGCGGTTTGTTATGAGCATTTCCGATTTCCTGTCCGCTACCACAACGCCCTGTTCTTAGGCGATTGGTCAGAAGGCCGGATTCTGGTCGTCCGCGTGAAGCCGAATGGCGCTGGCTATGTGGCCGATAGCGAAGTGTTTGTGAAAGGCCAGCCGCTGAACGTTACCGACCTCGATGTCTCGCCCGATGGATCGCTGTACTTCAGCACCGGCGGCCGCGGCACGGGCGGCGGCATTTATCGAGTGGTCTACAACGGCCAAACGCCGGAGCGGATGAGCAACCTCGGCACCGGTGTCGCCAAAGCGATTCGCCAGCCGCAGATTTCCTCCGCTTGGGGACGCCAAGAGATTGCGGCGATCAAGAAGGAGCTCGGCAGCCAATGGGCGGAACTCGTCGCCGGCGTGGCTTACAGCAACGATAACCCCTCGCATTACCGCACTCGCGCTTTGGACTTGATGCAACTCTTTGGGCCGGTCCCGAGCGAGGACCTGCTGATCGAGTTGGCTGGTACACCATCCGAAGCAGTG